>CAYLWH010000071.1:0-18915 GCA_964387245.1 uncultured Mycobacterium sp. | reverse complement strand
GCGGCCCGCCGCGGGGTATCTGGCACGTGACCGTCGATGTTCGTGAGAGAGTCGCTGAGGCGACGCAGTTGACCGGACCCCGAAGGAGCCACAGAGATGCGGGTCACCCAGATCGTGGAGACGCCCGTACGGCTGTGCGGCGGCGGCGCCAACGCGGTGGTCGACTTCTCCCGTCACACCGTCTCATTGGTTGCGATCGTTTCCGATGTGATCCGTAATGGACAGCCGGTCACCGGTGTTGCGTTCAACTCCATCGGCCGATTCGCCCAGAGCGGCATCCTGCGCGACCGGATGATCCCGCGTGTGCTGCACGCTGATCCCGAAGAGCTGGTCGACGACCACGGGCGGGTGGATCCCGCCAAGTTGGCGGCCGCCGCAATGACCGACGAGAAACCCGGCGGCCACGGCGACCGCGCCGCGGCCGCGGCAGCCCTGGAACTCGCGAGTTGGGACCTGAACGCCAAAATCGACGACGAGCCGGCCTATGTCACCATCGCGCGTCATTTCGGCCGACCCGTGGTGACCACGCGAGTCCCGGTCTACGCCGCGGGCGGTTACTACTACCCCGGCGACGACGGCGTCGATCGGCTGTGTGCCGAGACTCGCGGCTACCGTGATTCGGGCTACGACGCGGTGAAGATCAAGATCGGCGGGGTGTCGGTGCGCGACGATCTGGCCCGCATCGAGGCGGTGATCGACATCGTCGGCGGCGGGGACCGGGTCGCGGTCGACGCTAACGGCAGGTTCGGCCGTGAGGCGGCCGTCGACTGGGCGCAGACGCTGGAACCCTACGGCTTGCGCTGGTACGAGGAACCCGGCGACCCACTGGATTTCGAACTCAACCAAGCGGTTACCCGTAGTTACCAAGGCGCGGTAGCGACCGGGGAAAACCTCTTCTCGGTGTCCGACGTGACCAACCTCGTCCGATACGGCGGCATGCGCCCAGCCCGCGACATTTTTCAGATGGACGCCGGACTCAGCTATGGGTTGACCGAGTACGCGCGGATGCTGGCCGTGCTGGAAGCCCACGGCTTCGACCGGCGGTGTGCGTTCCCACACGGCGGGCATCTGATCAACCTGCACATCGTGGCCGGGATGGGACTGGGCGGCTGCGAATCGTATCCGGGGGTGTTCGCCCCGTTCGGCGGGTATTCCGAGGGGTGCGTGCTGTCCGACGGCATGATCGCACCGACCGACGCGCCGGGCTTCGGACTCGAACAAAAGAGCGGACTGGCCGAACTGATCGACGACCTGCTGGGATGAACGGATGAAGATCGCGGTAATCGGCTGCGGGGCAATGGGTTCCATCTACGCCGCCAAACTGGCCGCCGCGGGAAATGACGTGTTGGCTGTCGACCGGTGGTCCGATCACGTCGAGAGGATCACCAGCGACGGACTGCGGATCACCGGCCCCGATGGCGAGCAGGTCGTTGCACTGCGGGCCGCCACCAGCCCACCGGCCGAGGTGATGGACCTGGTGGTGCTCGCAGTCAAAGCTGCCGACGTCGAAACCGGCGCGCGCCAGGCTTTGCCGATGCTGGGCGCTGCCACCCCGGTGCTGGCCATCCAGAACGGGCTGGGATCCGCGCAGACGGTGTCGGGCATCGTCGGAGAACAGCGCGTCGCGGTCGGCATCGCCAGCGGGTTCGGGGCCGCCCGCCCGGCACCCGGTCAGGTTCGATACAACGCGATGCGTGCGATGCGGTTCGGCGCCTACTCCTCGCTGCCGCACCGAGCGGTCGAATCGATCGCGCAGGCCTTTGCGGCTGCCGGCTTCGACGCGGCCGCGGTCACCGACATCGTGGCCATGCAGTGGGAGAAGTTGATCTGCAACGCGGCCTACAGCGCGCCGTGCGCGCTGACCGGCCTGACCGTGGGCCAGGTGATGGAGGATCCGGACCTCGGGCCGATCAGCCGCGCGGCGGCCACCGAGGCATGGACCGTGGCACGGTCTTCCGGCATCGCCGTGGCCGTCACCGACCCGGTAGCCCACGTGCGGGCATTCGGCGCGCAGGTCCCGGCGGCCAAACCTTCGGCGCTGCTCGATCACGAAGCGCACCGGGTCAGCGAGATCGACGTCATCAACGGGGCGGTGGTGCGACAGGCCCAGCGCGTCGGTGTACCGGCACCCGTCAACACGACGTTGACCGCACTGGTGAAAGCGGTTGAACGGCAGTGGGTTTGCTGAATATCTTCGCTCACCGCCGCGGGAAATCGGGTGGTCTATTTCAAAACAGCCCGGCGCAGGCCGTAGACCACCGCACCGAGAGCGATGACAGCGACACCGGTGAGCACCGAGGCCGGTGGTAGTGCGACCGCAAGAATCAAGCATCCGGCCAGGCCGACGATTGCAATGATGCGCGGGGGCCGGCCCTCGGCAGGACTGAGGGTCCAGGCGGCGGCGTTCGCGATCGCGTAGTAGACCAACACCCCGAACGAGGAGAACCCGATCGCGCCTCGAATGTCGACGGTCGCGGCGAGGACCGCGACACCTGCACCGACTGCGAGTTCGGCGCGATGCGGTACGGCGAACCGAGGGTGCACGGCGGCCAGGACATTCGGGAGGTGATGGTCTCGGGCCATCGCCAGAGTGGTCCGAGAAACGCCCAGCATCAGTGCGAGTAGCGACCCCAACGCTGCGATCGCCGCGCCGGCCTGCACGACCGGACCCAGACCAGGCAGACTGGCGGCGCGGACTGCGTCGACCAGTGGTGCGCTCGAAACAGCCAGGCGGTCACTGCCCAGTACGGTCAGCGCCGCGACGGCCACCAGCGTGTACACCACCAAGGTGATCGCGAGCGCGACCGGGATGGCACGGGGAATTGTCCGGGTCGGATCGCGAACCTCCTCGCCCAACGTCGCCACCCGCGCATATCCGGCGAAGGCGAAGAACAGCAACCCCGCCGCCTGCAGTACACCGAACACCGTGGCATCGCCCTGAACATTCAGACGCGTGATGGCGGTTTCGCCCGAGGAAAGGCATACCACCACGACCAACGACAGAACGGCCAGCACGACCGCGACGATGACACGGGTGAGTAGCGCAGACTTCTGCACACCCCGGTAGTTCACGGCGGTCAGGGCCACTACGGCCGCCAGCGCTACCCCGTGCGCCTGCGATGGCCACAGGTACGCACCGACGGTCAATGCCATCGCCGCGCACGACGCGGTCTTACCGACCACGAAACCCCACCCGGCGAGATACCCCCAGAACCCGCCCAGCCGTTCCCTTCCGTACACGTAGGCGCCTCCGGACTGGGGATATCGGGTCGCCAGCCGGGCGGAGGACGTCGCGTTGCAGTAGGCCAGCACCGCAGCCACGGCCAGACCCACCAGCAAGCCGGACCCCGCCGCTGCGGCAGCCGGGGCCAGGGCGGCGAAAATGCCCGCGCCGATCATCGAGCCGAGACCGATCACGACTGCGTCAAAAACCCCCAGCCGACGCTGCAACTGCGCTTCGCCGCGGTCCGACTCAGACATCAGCCGACGGGGGTGATGCCGAGTTCGTCGAGGAGACGGCGGACCCGCTCTTCGATGTCGTCGCGGATCGGGCGAACGGCATCGATGCCCTGTCCGGCCGGGTCGGGCAGTTCCCAGTTCTGGTAGCGCTTGCCGGGGAAGAACGGGCAGGCGTCGCCGCAGCCCATCGTGACGACCACGTCGGCGGCTTGGACGATTTCGTCGGTCCAGGGCTTGGGGAACTCTCGGGTGATGTCGATGTCGACCTCGGCCATCGCCTGCACGGCGGACGGGTTGATCTCGTTGCCCGGTTCGGAGCCGCCGGACCAGGCCACGCCCCGGTCACCGGCAAGGTGGTTGAAGTACCCGAGCGCCATCTGGGAGCGGCCCGCGTTGTGGGTGCACAGGAACAGCACGGTGGGCTTGGCGTCGGTGATCTTGCCCTCCACTCGGGCCAGGGCGGTCAGGCGTAGGCGAGTCAAGCGTTCGGCCAGCAGCGGCAGGAAGTTGGGGACCGTGGCACGTCCGGCGAACTGATCGTAGGAGGAGTTCAGGAACCGTTCGATGGTCTCGACGCCGAAGTGCTCGCCGAAGTCGCTGTGTAACCGGGTGACCGCAGTCTTGAACGCATGGGTGGCCAGGGGGACGGGGCTGTCGGTCATCTCGAACTCCGTTGATCGGTGCGGTGGGGGATGACGACGTCGTCGGCGGTGGCGGCGGCGTCCGGGTACAGGGCGGCGATAAGCGCCAGGCCGAGGAGTGCTCCGACGGTCTGGGCGGCGATGAAACCGGGCGCGGAGCCGGGCGCGATGCCCGCGAAGGTGTCGGAGAAGATCCGACCGACGGTGACGGCGGGGTTGGCGAAGGACGTGCTGCTGGTGAACCAGTACGCCGCGCCGATGTACGCGCCGACCGCTGCGGCGGACAGTGCGGCTCGCCCGCTCCGCGCCAGGGCGAAGATCAACGCGATCAGCCCGGCGGTGGCGACGACCTCGCCGACGAGATGGCCGCTGGTGACGCGGTCCTTGGTGGCGATCTCGAACACTCGCCGGTCGAACATGATGTTGGCCAGGACCGCGCCGACGACGCCGCCGGTGATCTGGGCGGCCGCGTAGGAAGCGACGTGGCCGACGCTGATACCCGTGCCTGCGCGACGGCCCAGCAGCCAATCCGCTGCCGAGACAACAGGGTTGAAGTGCGCGCCGGAGACCGGCCCGAACAGCAGGATCAGCACGGCCAGGCCGAACACCGTGGCGGTGGAGTTCTCCAGGAGTTGCAAGCCGACGTCGTTCGGGGAGAGCTGCTGTGCGGCAATGCCGGACCCGACCACCACAGTGACCAGCAGGGCGGTGCCGGTGAACTCGGCGAGCAGCCGCCGGGGCAGCGTGACCGGGTGGTTCACCGGGCGCTCGCCGGGAGGGCGTCGGTGCCGAGAAGTACCGAGAGTTGTTGCAGCGCGTCCGCGACGACCCGGTAGTAGACCCAGGAGCCTCGGCGCTCACTGTCGAGAAGGCCGGCGGTGCGCAGGATCTTCAGGTGATGGGAGATGGTCGGCTGGGTCAAGTCGATGCCGACCGACAGATCGCACACGCACGCCTCGCCGCCGGCATGGCTGGCCACCACGCTGAGCAGTCGCAGTCGCACCGGGTCCGACAGCGCCTTGAGCTTGACCGCCAGCTCAGCGGCGGCCTCGGCGGTCAGCGGCTGTCGCACCAACGGGGCGATGGCGCATCCCGACCGATCGGTCAACAGAAGCGGCGACTTCGACACATGTCGATATTGACCGATATCTAATCAGTGCACAAGCGGGGTGGTAAGGAATGCGCGATGGCATCCCCGCATTGGTGGTGAGACATATATCGAACCAGTGCGCTGACGCCAGCGTGCCACCTTTTTGATATATGTCAATATCTCTGGCAGCATGGGGGCATGCCGAAGACGCTGCCGATGATCGACATGTCCTCGCCGGTGTGTTGCGCACCCGTTGCAGCCGGGCCGATGAGCGACGACGACGCGCTGCACGTCGCGCTTCGGCTGAAGGCGCTCGCCGATCCCGCCCGCGTCAAGATCATGTCGTATCTGTTCAGCTCGTCAGCCGGGGAAGAAAACAGCGGCGAGCTCGCCGCAGCGTTGGGACTTACCGAGTCCACGGTCAGTCACCACCTCACCCAACTCCGACGGGCCGGGCTGGTCGAGTCCGAACGCCGTGGCATGAACGTCTATCACCGACCGCACCGCGATGCAGTACGAGCGTTGTGTGCGGTCCTCGACCCCAACTGCTGCACCTAGGTCCACTGCACTTGTCATCACAGCGATGTACGACCATGCTCCATTGCATGCCGCACTGGTTCTCCCTGAAGTCTGCTGATGCCGGGTTGTTCGACACGGCTCCCCACGTATTCCGGTACCAGAAGCACTTCGCCGCGCCCCCCGATCGGGTGTGGGAATCCCTGGTGTCCGACGAGTCGTTGGCCGCCTGGGGCTCGGCGATCTCCTCGTTGACGTGGACGTCGGCGCGACCATTCGGCGTCGGTACCACCCGCGAGGTCGGTGTGGGACCCACCCGGGTGCACGAGCGCTTTTTCCGCTGGGACGAGGGCAAGGGCTATTCGTTCTACGTCTACGAAGCAAACGCCCCGATGTTTCGCCGCTTCGCCGAGGACTACGCACTCACACCCGAGGGCGACGGAACCCGCTTCGACTGGACCGTGGCTATCGAGCCCCCCACCGCCCTCGCGTTGCCGTTCAAGCCGCTGGCACCGCTGGTGAAGCGCGCGTTCGGGAAGTTGGCCTCCGACGGCCAGAAGCATTTCGCCGCCCGATAGGGTCGGCGTCCCATGACGGGTGCCGACCCGAGCTGGCTCGCCCGGCTCCTGGAGTTCCAGCGCGATGGCGACACGTTCGTCGTACCCCAGCCGCCGGGCGGACCCGGGCCGCGGCTGTTCGGCGGGCTGATCGCCGCCCAGGCGCTCGCCGCCGCCGGCTCGACCGTCGACCCGGACAAACGCCCGCAGTCACTTCACCTGTACTTCGTCCGGGGCGGCCGCTACGGCCAGGACGTTGAGATGCGCGTCGAACGCACCCGCGACGGCGGCTCCTTCGACACCCGCAGGGTCACCGCCAGCCAGTGGGGCGTGGTGATCCTGGAGATGATCGCCTCCTTCCACCGGGCCGAACCGGGCGCGGATGAGCACCCGTCCCCTCCCGCCACGGTGAGCTTCGACGACTCGATTCCCAAAACGCCCGACATCGAATTCGCGGCCAGGTTCGACATTCGCACCCGGCCCGATGACACGTCGGCGTTCGCGGTTCCGCCGTTCTGGATCCGGACCCGCGACCGGATCGAGGACGATCCGTTGATCCGGGCCTGCGCCCTGACCTTCATGTCGGACTTCGGCCCCGTCCCGGTGGCCCGTCCCGCCGGTGTTCCATTGCGTCCGAACGTGGGTTTCGCGGCGAGCCTTGACCATTCGGTGTGGTTCCACCGACCGTTCCGACCCGATCGATGGCACCGGTACGAGGTGCACTCACTCAACAACAGCGACTCACGCGGTCTGGTGGCCGGCGCGATGTACGACCCTGCCGGCGCCCTGATCGCGAGCACGGCACAGGAAGCACTGTGGCGGGTCGCGGGGCCGAACAGCTGAGCCGAGCCGGTCGGCGGCCGCGAATCAGAGCCGGTCTTTGACCGCCGCCGCCAACCGGGCGCCGTCGGCCTTGCCTCCGGCGATCGCGGTGGCCGCCCTCATCACCTGACCCATGTGCCTGACATGCGGCCGCTCCCCGATCTCCTCGGCCACCTGAGCGATCGCCGTGTTGACCACATTGGCCAACTCGTCCTCGTTCAGCGGCGACGGCAGGTACTCCTCGATGACGCCGGCTTCGGCGCGCTCATTGGCCGCCAGTTCGCCGCGGCCATTGGTGATGTAGATCTGGGCGGCCTCACCGCGCTTCCTCGATTCGCGGGCGAGCACGTTGAGCACCTCCCCGTCGGTCAGCTCCCGTGCCTGCTTGCCCGAGACCTCCTCGGTCTGTATCGCGGCCAACAGCATGCGCAGCGTTGCGGTGCGCAGCTTGTCGCGAGACTTCATCGCCTCGGTCAGATCAGCTCGCAACCGGTCCTTGAGTTCGGCCATTGTGCAGACGCTACCCCTACCCGACTTATGAGACACTCATGTCTCATAAGTAGTCGCGTGTGGTACATTTCGAATCATGCTCGGATTGGCGCAGGCAGAGGGAGGTGCGCGTGCTCGCACCCGCAAGGCCATCCTCGACGCCGCCATGACGGTCCTCGCCGGCAATCCGATGGCGCCACTGGCCGATATCGCTTCCGCCGCCGACGTCGGTCGCAGCACGGTCCATCGCTACTTCCCTGAGCGTCTCGACCTGATCCGCGCACTCGCGGTACACGTCCACGCGCTCAGCAGCGCCGCGATCGAACAGGCCGACCCGGCCTGTGGGCCGCCGGTCGAGGCCCTGCGCCGGGTAGTCGAATGTCAACTCGACCTCGGACCGATCGTCCTGTTCGTCTACAACGAGCCGACGGTACTCGCCGACCCCGAACTCATGGCACACCTCGACACCGGCGACGAGGCCATCGTCGAAGTGCTCAACCGCGTGTCCGCCACCACGGCGGCGACACCACCGGGGTGGGCACGGCGGGTGTTCTGGGCGCTGCTGGATGCCGGCTACGCGGCCGCGAAACAGGACGGCACCCCCCGCCACCAGATCGTCGACGCCATCATGGCCAGTCTCACGCAGGGCACCATCAAGCCCTGATCGGTGTAACAGCCCGTCATTTGGTCATTTCTTCACTTCGTCAGGAGTCATCCCATGTCCACCCGCCTCGACCCGGCGGCCGGTTCGACCCGTTCGTCGGGTGTCACCCCCGTCAGCGCCTGGCTGGCGTTGGCGGTGCTCATGCTTCCCGTCCTGCTGATCGCCATCGACAACACCGTGCTGGCATTCGCGCTGCCGGCCATCGCCGAGCAGTTCCGGCCGTCCGCACCCACCCAGCTGTGGATCATCGACGTCTACTCGCTGGTGCTGGCCGCCCTGCTGGTGGCCATGGGCAGCCTCGGTGACCGGATCGGCCGGCGCCGCCTGCTGATGTTCGGCGCAACGGGATTCGCGGTGGCATCGGTGGGAGCGGCATTCGCGCCGAACGCCGAAATGCTGGTCGCCGCCCGTGCACTGCTCGGTGTGTTCGGCGCCATGCTGATGCCGTCGACCCTGTCGCTGATCCGCAACATCTTCACCGACGCGTCGGCCCGGCGGTTGGCCATCGCCATCTGGGCATCCTGCTTCACCGCCGGCTCCGCACTTGGTCCCATCGTCGGCGGCGCGCTGCTGCAGCACTTTCACTGGGGCGCGGTGTTTCTCGTCGCGGTTCCGTTGCTGTTGCCACTGCTCGTACTGTTGCCCCGGTTGGTGCCCGAGTCCCGCGACCCACACCCCGGACCCCTGGACCTGATCAGCGTGGGGTTGTCCCTGCTTGCCATGCTGCCGCTGGTTTGGGCCATCAAGGCCGTGGCGCACGACGGCTTGTCGACGACGGCGATCGCCGCCGCAACGCTGGCCGTCGCTGCCGCGGTCGTGTTCGTGCGACGGCAGAACCGCAGCGAGACACCCATGCTCGACATGGCCCTGTTCTCCTACGGCCCCTTCAGCTCGTCGATTCTGGCCAACTTCCTGTCGATCGTCGGTCTGATCGGATTCCTGTTCTTCACCTCCCAGCATCTGCAACTGGTGCTCGGGCTGTCGCCACTGGCAGCCGGTCTGGTGACGTTGCCGGGGGCGATCGTGTCGATGATCGCCGGCCTGTACGTGGTCCGGCTGGCCCGGCGGTTCGCGCCGCAGACGCTGATCGTCGCCGGGCTGATCCTGGTGTCGGCGGGCTTTCTGCTGATCCTGCTGTTCCGCCACGATCTGTCGGTGGGCGCGGTGATCGTGTCGTTCGTGGTGCTCGAGCTGGGCGTCGGGGTGTCTCAGACCATTTCCAACGACACGATCGTGGCTTCGGTACCGGCGGCGAAAGCCGGTGCCGCGTCCGCGGTTTCGGAAACCGCCTATGAACTCGGCGCGGTCGTCGGGACTGCGACGCTGGGCACCATCTTCTCCGCGTTCTATCGGAGCAACATCGAGCTGACCGGCGGCCTCACCGGCGAGCAGTCCGCCGATGCGCGGGAGAGCATTGCCGGTGCGGTCTCGGTGGCGGGTGATCTGCCGCCGGCGCTCGCGAACCCGCTATTGGAATCGGCCCGGGCCGCCTTCGATTCCGGTATCGCACCCACCTCGCTGATCGCCGCGGCGTTGACGCTGACCGCGGCAATCGCGGTGCTCAGGTCGTTCCGGGGCTCTCCGCGGCGTTAGCCCCGGGATGGCGGGCTGCCAGCCGGCCGGCCGCCGAGGCGGCGGCGACGGTTATCAGCGCGCCGAGGATCAGCGCCGATGCCTCGCCGGGCAACAGCAGCTGCTCTTCGGTGCCGACGGTGGCCGCCGCCACCGGAACGCCCAACTGCGCCGACGCAAGCGCGGCCAGCGCCAACGGTTGCCCCATCAGCCGTCCGGCGCAATGGGCCAGGACCGCACCGAGGCCCAGTGCCACGCCGAGCGCGATGAATTGCGGGCGCTCCCCCAACTCCCGTACGTGCAGTGACGCGCCGAGCCAGACGAAGAACAACGGGCCGAAGAAACCCGCGGTGATGCCGAACAACTGTCGGGCCAGGCGCCGCGGTTCGCCGACGGATGCGACCACGAGGCCGAGGGCGAATCCCGCCAGCATGATCGACACGTGGGTGGCCGTCGCCAGGGCCGCCAGGCCGAACAGCAGGATCAGGCTGATCCGCAGTTCCAGTGCCTGCTCGTGGTCCTCGGAGTAGTGGTGGAGCCGTCTGCGCCTGCCGCTCCGCTCGAAGTACCGCAGCGCCACGAAAAGCACTGCGGCGCAGGCTGCGATCGCCAGTGCGCCCAGCGCCGCCCGGGGCGCGTGTGCCGGGTCGATCACCAGTGGCAGCAATATGATTGATGCCGCGTCGGCGATGGCGATCTGCACCACGGTGGACTGCACCGGTGGGCTGCTCAAGCCGAGTGAGTCGATCACGGGCAGCGCCAGCGCCGCTGACGACGACGCCATCAACACCGCATAGAGCAACTGGTGTCCGGTACCGAACGCCCGGGCCAACAGCACACCGACGACGGCCGCCACCGCGCCGACGGCCACGGCCCGCAGCAAGGCCTTCGGAATTTCAGTGCGCAGGGTCGTGTCGCCTACGAGAACATGCGTGCCCACGACGAACATCACCAGCGCGAAGCCGATGTTGGCGAGCAGCTCGAACGTCGGGCCGGATGGGTCGATGAGGTTGAAGCCCGCCCTGCCGATGACGATTCCGGCGACCAGCTCACCGACCACCACCGGGATCCCGAGCCGTGGTACACGTGCCAGCAGCGGTCCGGCCAGCCCGACCACCACGAGCAGCGCCAGCGTGCCGAACCCGATGTCCGACACGCGCGCTCAGGACGCCCAGGAGGCGAGCCGGCAGGGGATCACGGTGTTCTCGTCGGTGATGTAGCCGGCGCAAACGCGGTGGTAACCGTCGGCGATCTGGAGCGGAACCGCCCGGGCCGCATCGCCGCGCACCAACAGGATCGGCGACAGCTTCTTGCCGTCACTGATCTTTGATAGATCGGAGCGGACATGGACGTTGTTGCTCGGGAGTACCGGCAGTTGGGCCGCCCGCAGAATGTCCTTGGCGGCGCGTACCTCTGGGCCCGCCGCCTTGAGTGCGGTCAGCACCGCGGTAACGGCGTCGGCCTCGGCGACCATGCTCAAATACGCGGCGGCGGAAGCGAAGTCATGCGCCTCCGGCTCGTCCAACCATTTGACCGCCATCGGGACAGAGTAATCCCGCTATCTGTCAATCCGATGTCAGGCGTGCAGCTCGTCGAGCATGCCTTCCGTCGGCCCCACCGACATGCGGTCTGTCCTTGCGCGGCTACCCGCTGATCCAGTTTCCGTGGAAGCCGTACGGAACCCGTTGCGGCAGTTTGATCGTCGCCACAGGCTTGCCGCTGAAGTCGGATGCATCCAGGATCACCAGATCGCTGCCGTCGCGGGCCGGGTCGTAGACGTAGGCCATGTACCAGCCGTTGCTCTCGTCGGCGCGACCCGACCCGGACGGCACGAACACCGCCTCACCCGGCGTCCGGGCGCCGAAGTCGTGCTCGGCGGCGCCGTCACCGGTCAGGTCGTAGCGCACCAGTCGGTCGCCGGCGACCGAGACGCTGTAGCGGGCCGGCGAGCCGGCCAGCCGGTCGTCGATGCGCGGGAACTCCACACTCCGGTCGTCGAGTTGACGTTCGGAGACCGTGCCCGCAGCGGGTCCGGCCAGGTTGATCGTCCAGCTCCACAACACGCCGTCGGCGTCGAATCCGCCATTGTGGCGCCACAGTTCCGGATAGCGAACCGCCTGCAGCTCAATGGCATTCCCGTCCCCAGACTCGTAGGCGTTGGCGACGTGGAACACATAGCACGGCTGGATGTCGAACCAGCGGATCGTGCCGAACGGGTCGTCCCGGCGGAGCACCCCGAGCCGGGCGCCGTAGTCGTCGTCCCACCGGAACGGCATGCCGGAGCCGGAGATGGCGGCGTCGAGATTGAACACGATCGGCAGATCCATGAACACGATGTGCCGGGCGGTCATCGCGAAGTCGTGCATCATCGTCAGCGCGGGCACCTCGACGGGCCGGTTGATCACCAGTTCGCCGTCGGCATCCGCGCGATGGTAGGTGACATGTGGCGCAAAGATGTTGCCGTAGCCGAAGAAATGGAGTTCACCGGTCGTCGGGCAGATCTTCGGATGCGCCGTCATCGAGTCGATCAACTTGCCGCCGAAGTCGTAGGCACCCACGGTTTCCAGGTCGTTGGTGATCTCGTACGGCAGCGACGACTCGACCAGCGCCAGGGTCCTGCCCGCATGGTTGACGACGTGGGTGTTCGCCCGGCTGGCCCGCAGGTTGCGGGTGCCGTCCGGGCCGTACAGCGGGAAGTCCTCGACGAAACTGTCGGTCCGCACCCACCGGTTGCGGTACCACTTGGCCCGGCCGTCCTCGATGCGAACGCCGTGGATCATGCCGTCGCCGACGAACCAGTGCGGACTGTCGCCGCGCGGGTTCGGTCCGTTGCGCAGGTACCAACCGTCGAGTTCGGTCGGAATCGCACCGTCGACGGGAAGGTCGTACTCGGTGAGTTCGTCGTGGACGGGCGCGTAGTTGCCGGTGCGGAAAAACTCGCCCCGGCCGGGCAGGTTGCTGCCCGCCGCCGCGATGTCGTGGGTGTCTGTCATGGGTCCACCATGACACTCCATTAATGACATGTCAATAGTGGAGTGTATACGGATACGATGCGCTGATGAGTCTTCGCATCGCGGCGCTCGGCCTGCTGGCACAACACCCGGGCAGCGGGTACGACCTGCTCAAACGCTTCGAGAGTTCGATGGCCGAGGTCTGGCCGGCCACCCAGAGCCAGTTGTACGGCGAGCTGAACAAGCTGGCGCGGTCCGGGCTGATCGAGGTGAGCGACGTCGGCCCGCGCGGGCGCAAGGAGTACCGGGTCACGTCGGCAGGCCGCGCCGAACTGCTGCGCTGGATCACCGACGCGTCCGACGACCCGCCGCTGCGCCGACCCGACCTGCTGCGGGTCTTCCTGCTCGGCCAGGTCCCCGCCGAACAGGCCCGCAAGTATGTCGTCGGTGTCGCAGAGCAGGCCGAATACACCCGCGCCCGCTACGAGCAGGTCCGCGACACCATCCGGTGGAGCGACGACCCAGCCGACGCGCCCGCCGACTCATTCGGTCGGGCGGCGCTGGAATACGGCCTGCGCAGCGCGGCCATGGAGGCGGATTGGGCCCGGTGGCTGGCCGACGAGTTGGACCGACGTTCGACCTAGCGGAAACAGTTGGTTGCATCGCGATAGTTTTCGATATATCGTCAACACATCGGAAGCTCAGTTCGGGCTTCCCGGACCAGAAGGAACACAGACCATGCACAACCCATTCACACCTCAAGACGGCCCTTTTGCGGGTCGGCCCGGGTTCGGCTTCGGATCCGGCGATCGGCGCCGGCACGGTCGGCGTGGCGAGCTGCACGCAGAGTTGCACGGCGACGCCCATGATCACCTCCATGCGCACCGCGGCGGCCCATTCGGCCCCGGATTCGGCGGCCCCGGATTCGGTTTCGGCCCCGGCCCGCGTGGCGGGCGTCGCGGCCCCGGTCGCCGCGGCGGCGGGCGCGGCAGGCGTGGTGACGTCCGCGCCGCGATCCTCAAGCTGCTCGCCGACCGCCCGATGCACGGCTACGAGATGATCCAGGAGATCGCCGAACGCAGCAACGATCTGTGGAAGCCCAGCCCCGGTTCGGTATACCCGACGTTGCAGATGCTCGAGGACGAGGGCCTGATCGTCGCCGCGCAGTCCGAGGGCAGCAAGAAGCTGTTCGAGCTGTCCGATGACGGTAAGGCCGCCGCGGCGAAGATCGAGACCGCGCCGTGGACCGAGATCGCCGAGGGCGCCGACCCCGCGCAAGTGAATCTGCGCGAGGCCGTCGGGCAGCTGTTCGGGGCCGTCGCGCAGTCAGCGCACGCCGCGAACGCCGATCAGCAGCAGCGCATTCTCGACATCGTCAACAACGCCCGCCGCGAGATCTACCAGATCCTCGGCGAAAGCTAGTGATTTGGCGTCTCGCCGATGCTGAGCACACGGTGCTGAGCGCCGGTGGGACTCCACAAATCACTCGATGTCCACCCAGTCGAGGGTGCGCTGGACGGCTTTGCGCCACCCGGCGTACCCCTCGGCGCGCCGCTCGTCGCTCCACTGCGGCAACCAACGGCGGTCCTCTTGCCAATTGGCTCGCAGCTCATCGGGGTTCGACCAGAAACCGACCGCCAACCCCGCCGCGTAGGCGGCGCCCAGCGCGGTCGTCTCGGCCACCACCGGCCTGACCACCTCGACGCCGAGCACGTCGGCCTGGATCTGCATGCACAACTCGTTGGCCGTCACACCGCCGTCCACCTTGAGCACCTCCAGGCGCACACCCGAGTCGGCCTCCATGGCATCGGCGACGTCTCGGCTCTGGTAGCAGATCGCCTCCAGCGCCGCGCGGGCCAGATGTGCGTTGGTGTTGTACCGCGACAGGCCGACGATCGCACCGCGGGCATCCGAGCGCCAGTACGGGGCGAACAATCCCGAGAACGCGGGCACGAAGTACATCCCGCCGTTGTCGGCGACCTGACGCGCAAGCGCCTCACTGTCGGCGGCGCCGCGGATGATGCCCAGCTGGTCGCGCAACCATTGGATCGCCGAACCGGTCACCGCGATCGAACCCTCGAGGGCATAGACAGGTCGGGCGTCCCCGAACCGGTAACACAGCGTCGTCAACAGACCGTGGGAGGAGCGCACGATCTTCTCCCCGGTGTTCAGCAGCAGGAAGTTGCCCGTGCCATAGGTGTTCTTGGCCTCACCGGCGGCCAGGCAGACCTGACCGACCATCGCGGCCTGCTGGTCGCCCAGGCTCGCGGTCAGCGCCACCTGACCGCCCAGCGGTCCCGCCCTCTCGGTGACCCCGTAGGGTTCGGGTGACGACGACGACGCGATACGCGGCAGCATCGCCCGCGGAATACCGAAGTACGACAGCAGTTCGTCGTCCCAGTCCAGCGTCTCCAGGTTCATCAGCATGGTGCGACTGGCGTTGGTGACGTCGGTGACGTGGACGCCACCCCGCGGGCCGCCGGTCAGATTCCACAACACCCAGGTGTCGGGCGTGCCGAAGATCGCATCACCCCGGTCGGCAGCCGCACGGACCCCGTCGACGTTCTCCAGGATCCATTGCACCTTCCCGGCCGAGAAGTACGTCGCGGGCGGCAGCCCGGCCTTGCGCCGGATCGTGTCACCGCGGCCATTACGATCCAGCGCGGAAGCGATGCGGTCGGTGCGGGTGTCCTGCCACACGATCGCGTTGTAGTACGGCCGCCCGGTGCGCCGGTCCCACACCAACGCAGTCTCCCGCTGGTTGGTGACGCCGAGGGCGGCCAGGTCCGATGCCTGCAAATTCGTCGAGTTGAGCACCGACGTCAGTACCGAGGCGGTGCGCTCCCAGATCTCCACCGGATTGTGTTCGACCCAGCCGGCCCGCGGCAGGATCTGCTCGTGCTCGAGTTGGTGGCGGCCCACCTCGCGCCCGGCGTGATCGAAGATCATCGCCCGCGTGCTGGTGGTGCCCTGGTCGATGGCTGCTACGAAGTCGGGAATTTTGCTTCTCCTTCGCCGGTGGCTGCCCTGCAATCGTCCATGATGGACCATATGAGCCCACCGCAAACCGACATTCCAGCCATTGCCGACATGCCGCGTGGCGGCTTCGGCGCCTCCTGCCTGGATCGCCTGCTGCAGACCGACCGGGACGAGTACCTCGACCGCGACTCCGACGGAGATGCCGACTTGGAACGCATGAAAAACCAGGTCATCGACGCGCTGGACCGGATGGGCCGGATCTTCGGCAACCACGAGAAGTTCGCCAAACGGGCCCTCGACTTGGTCGCCGGCGTGCCCGACCCGAAGATCCTCGAACTCGGTGCGGGCCACGGGGCCGTCTCCCGACTGCTGCTGGAGAACCATCCGACGGCCGAGGTCACCGTCACCGACGTCAACCCCGTGTCGGTGGCCCGGATGGCCGCCGGCGACCTCGGTGAACACCCCCGGGCCACGGTGCGCGAGATGGACGCCACCGCGATCGACGCCCCGGACAGGGCCTACGACCTGGCGTTGTTCGCGCTTTCGTTCCACCATCTGCCGCCGGAGCCGGCGGCAAAGGTGTTCGCCGAGGGCACCCGGGTCGCGGACATCCTGATGATCGTCGACATGCCCCGCCCGCCGGCGCCGCTGCATCTGCTTCGATTGGCGACAATGCTGCCGCTGGCACCGTTCATCCCGTTCGTGCACGATGGCGTGATCAGCTCGCTGCGGACCTACAGCGCCTCGGCGCTGCGGATGCTGGCCGCGCACGCCGACCCGGCGATCGAGGTGGAACTGCACGGCGGACTCGTCAGCGAGCAGGTGGTGATCGCTCGGCGTCGCTAATTTCCCCATTTCATTGCGCAGCGGGCCGCAAGGCGGTTGCATCACACCGTGGGTGATGAGGTCACGCGCACCGAATACAGCCGGGCCCACCGCCAGGAGTACCGGCGCAAGGTGCAGTTGTGTCTCGACGTCTTCGAAACCATGCTGGCGCAGTCCAGTTTCGAATTCGACCGGCCGCTGACGGGCATGGAGATCGAGTGCAACCTGGTCGACGCCGACTATCAGCCCGCGATGTCGAACAATGACGTCCTGGCGTCGATCGCCGACCCGGCCTACCAGACCGAACTGGGCGCCTACAACATCGAATTCAACGTGCCCCCGCGCCCGCTGCCGGGCCGGTCCGGCCTGGATCTCGAGGACGAGATCCGTGCCAGCCTCAACGCCGCCGAGGCCAAGGCCAACGCGCAGGGCGCGCACATCGTGATGGTCGGTATCCTGCCCACGCTGATGCCCGAACATCTGACCGCCGACTGGATGAGCGAGTCGACGCGCTACCAGGCGCTCAACGATTCCATCTTCACCGCGCGTGGCGAGGACATCCTGATCGACATCAACGGCCCCGAGCGGCTGAGTATGCACGCGGCCACCATTGCGCCAGAGTCGGCCTGCACGAGCATGCAACTGCACCTTCAGGTTTCACCGGCGGCGTTTGCCGACAACTGGAACGCCGCACAGGTGCTGGCCGGCCCGCAACTGGCTCTCGGCGCGAACTCGCCGTTCTTCTTCGGCCACCAGCTGTGGGCCGAGACACGCATCGAACTGTTCGCTCAGGCCACCGATACCCGACCCGACGAACTCAAGGCTCAGGGGGTACGCCCGCGGGTGTGGTTCGGGGAGCGCTGGATCACCTCGATCTTCGACCTGTTCGAGGAGAACGTTCGCTACTTCCCCACACTGCTGCCCGAGCTGTCCGATGAGGACCCGGCCGCCGAGCTGGCGGCCGGGCGCACGCCACGCTTGCAGGAACTGCGGTTGCACAACGGAACGGTGTACCGGTGGAACAGGCCGGTCTACGACGTCGTCGTTGCGGACGGGGTCGGGCGACCGCACCTGCGGGTGGAGAACCGGGTGCTGCCCGCCGGGCCGACGGTGATCGACATGATGGCCAACTCCGCCTTCTACTACGGCATGCTGCGGACGCTCAGCGAAGAGGACCGCCCACTGTGGACCAAGTTGAGTTTCGCTGCGGCAGAGCAGAACTTCACCGCCGCGGCACGACACGGCATCGAGGCGCGGCTGTATTGGCCCGGCCTGGGCGAGGTGACGGCCGACGAGCTGGTGTTGCGCCGGCTGCTGCCCATGGCCCACGAGGGACTGCGCCGGTGGGGCGTGGCCGCCGAGGTGCGCGACAGGTTCCTCGGCGTGATCGAAGGACGGGCCAAGTCCGGGCAGAACGGCGCGGCGTGGCAGGTTTCCACGGTGCGCTCGCTACAGGAAGGCGGCCTGTCACGTCCCCAGGCACTGGCCGAGATGCTGCGACGATACTGCGAGCGGATGCACAGCAATGAACCGGTGCACACCTGGGACCATCCGTCCTGATCCGGTGCGCGATGGCGTTAGTGTTCCACCATGACATTTCCCGAGCCCACTCAGCCGGCGTACGCGGCCCCGAGCCCGACCGGCTTCCGGGACCGCCTCGGTGTGCCGATGTGGGTGGCGGCGCTCGCACTGGGCGCCGTGGTTCTGTCCGGTGTGGCCGGATGGGCGTTGGCGATGCTCCTCTCCTCGCAACGCGAACCCCTGGATCAATCGCAAACGGTCGAACAGGCCAGGACGCAGGCGTGCAATGCCTTTCGGGTGGCCGGTCGTCAGTGGGTGGACGCCTACCGCCAGTGGTTGCCGGTCGTCAGCGAGACCGATTGGCGGTGGGGCGACCCGGACGTCCAGGCCGCGACGTTGAAGTTCTCTGCGGTCGAAGGTGAGGTCGCCGCCCAACTCAACACCCTCATCTCACCGAACACACCGATCGATGTCGCCCAGGCGATCCGCGGGTACACCCGCGCGCTGCTGGAATTCTCGGCGGGCCACTTCGAGGCCGATGAGGCGACCATGGCCCAACAGGAGACCGAGATCAACGACGCCGCCGACGAAGTCAGCCGGGTCTGCGCCGCGAAGTAGCGCGAGCGGGTGCCGGCGGCGCCTACCCGGCTGAGCTCCTGCACCGATGACAGCCCGACTCCCGGCAGCGCGGAATCGAATCCGCGCCGCAGGGCTCGCCTACCGATCGGGCAGGCAGGAAAAAAGCTCGGCTCAGAATGGCGGGATGTTCTCGGCGTGGTTGAGTGCTCGTTCGGCGTTGATGCGGTATTGGCGTTCGCGTGTCCGGGTG
>CAYLWH010000070.1:0-22045 GCA_964387245.1 uncultured Mycobacterium sp. | reverse complement strand
ACACGGCGTGTTCGTCGTCGCTGGTGGCGGTGCACCTGGCCTGTCAGAGCCTGCGACTGCGGGAGAGCGACCTGGCCCTGGCCGGCGGGGTCCAGTTGAGTCTGTCGCCGTTCACCGGTATCGCCCTGTCGAAGTGGTCGGCGCTGTCGCCGCGGGGCCGGTGCAGCACCTTCGACGCGGCCGCGGATGGGTTCGTCCGCGGTGAGGGCGCCGGGGTGGTGGTGCTCAAGCGACTGGCCGACGCGCTGCGCGACGGGGACCGGGTGTTGGCGATGGTGCGGGGGTCGGCGATCAACTCCGATGGCCACTCCAACGGTCTGACCGCGCCGAATGCGTTGGCCCAGCGCGATGTGATCACCGATGCGCTGCGTGTCGGCGAAATCGCGGCGGACACTGTGCACTTTGTCGAAGCTCATGGGACCGGTACGGTGCTCGGGGATCCGATCGAGTTCGAGGCGCTGGCAGCCACGTATGGGCGCGGTGACGCCCCCTGCGCGCTGGGCGCGGTGAAGACCAATCTGGGTCACTTGGAGGCGGCGGCCGGGATCGCCGGTTTCATCAAGGCGACGCTGGCCGTCCAGCACGGCCAAATTCCGCCGAATCTGCACTTCTCCCAATGGAACCCGGCGATCGATCCGTCCTCGACCCGGTTTTTCGTTCCCACGCAGGCCCTGTCATGGCCGGCGGCCGGGCATCCACGGCGGGCCGGGGTGTCCTCGTTCGGCCTGAGCGGCACCAATGCGCACGTCGTCTTGGAACAGGCCCCGGTGCAGTCCCCGCAGGCGCCGCCGCCGGCGGCGACCGGTGGGCAGTCCGCGGTGCGGCACTTGGTGGTGTCGGGCAAGACACCCGAGCGGGTGGCCGCGCTGGCCGCGATGCTGGCCGACTGGTTGGCCGGCCGGGGGGCCACGGTGCCGCTGGCCGACATCGCGCACACCCTTGCTCACCACCGGACCCGGCACGCGAAGCGCGCCACCGTGTGCGCGGCCGACCACGCCCAGGCGATCGCCGGGTTGCGGGCGTTGGCGGCGGGCCGGCCCGCGGTGGGGGTGGTCGGCACGCAGGACGGGCCGCCCGCGCCCGGGAGGGTGTTCGTGTATTCCGGTCAGGGCTCGCAGTGGGCGGGGATGGGCCGCCGACTTCTCGCCGACGAGCCGGCATTCGCCGCGGCCGTGGCCGAGCTCGAACCGGTATTCGTCGCCCAGACCGGATTCTCGCTGCGCGACGTGCTCGCCGGCGGCGAGCCGGTCACCGGTATCGAACGCATCCAACCGGTCCTGGTCGGCACCCAGTTGGCGCTGACGGCACTGTGGCGCTCCTACGGCGTGGAGCCCGACGCGGTGATCGGGCATTCCATGGGCGAAGTCACCGCCGCCGTCGTCGCGGGGGCGCTCACGCCCGCCGAAGGCCTGCACGTGATCGCGACACGGTCCCGGCTGATGTCGCGACTGGCCGGCCAGGGCGCCATGGCGCTGCTGGAACTCGGCCCCGACGCCGCGGAGGCGCTGATCGCCGATCACCCTCAGGTGACCGTCGCGGTCTACGCCTCGCCGCACCAGACCGTGATCGCCGGACCCCCCGGCCAGGTCGACACCCTCATCGCGCAGGTGGTCGCCGAGAACCTGCTGGCCCGCCGCATCGAGGTCGACGTCGCTTCACACCACCCGATCATCGATGCGATATTGCCGGAGCTACAGGGGGCGCTGGCCGGGCTGTCTCCGGCCACCCCCGCCATCCCGATCATCACCACCGTCGACGGTGCCGATGCCGCAACAGCTTTCGACGCCCGGCATTGGGCGGCCAACGTGCGCAAGCCGGTGCGGTTCAGCGACGCCATCACCGCCGCCGGCGCCGCCCACCGCACCTTCGTCGAGATCAGCCCGCACCCGGTGCTCACCCACGCCATCACCGAAAACCTGGACAACGCCCTGGTGATCTCGACGATGAACCGCGACCAGGACCAAACCCTGTCCTTCCACACTCAGCTCGCCGCGGCCGGGGTCGAGCCACCAGGCCTGGCCGGCGGGCGCCTTGCCGATGTCCCGTCCGCCCCCTGGCACCACACGCGCTTCTGGGTCACCGATCGATCGGCCGTGTCGGAGTCGGGCAGCGCCCATCCGCTGCTCGGCGCGCACATGGAACTGCCCTCCGGCCGCGACCACGTCTGGCAGGCCGACGTCGGCATCGACGTCTGCCCCTGGCTCGCCGACCATGTGGTGGGTGGCCAACCCGTTCTGCCGGCCGCGGCCTTCGCCGAAATCGTCGGGGCGGCAGGCGGCGAGGCGTTCGGCGTGCCGGCTCGCGCAGTGGTGGTGACGCAGCTCGAGGTCGAGCAGATGCTGCCACTGCAAGGCCATACGCGGATCACGACGCAGCTTTGTCGCCCTGCCGAGGGGGCCGCCCGCGTGGAGGTCTTCTCGCGCCAGGCCAACACCGGCTGGCGTCGCCACGCTGTCGCCAGAGTTGATGTGTCGCAAGGGGATGGCTGGCCAGACCGGCGCGCCGCGATCGTCGAGTCGCCCGGCACCGAGGTGTCCCCGGCCGATTTCTACGCCACTCTGCGCCAGACCGGTCAGCACCACGGGCCGGCGTTCGCGGCGTTGACCCGGATCGTCCGGCGGCCCGACGGTTCCGCGGACACCGAGATCACGGTTCCCGGTGACGCGTCACGGTACCCGGATTTCGGGATCCACCCGGTCATGTTCGACGCGGCTCTGCAGAGCATGGCGGCCGCGATGCCGGACCGCACGGTGGCGCAAGCCGCCGAAGTCAGCTATCTCCCGGTCTCTTTCGAGACGATCCGGGTGTTCGGTCGGGTCGGCCGGCACGCCCGTTGCCATGCGGAGGTGGTCGACCTCGACGAGTCCGGCGCAGGCAAGCTCGGCACCGTCCTGCTGACCGATCCGGCCGGGAACCCGACCGCCGAGATCAACGGCATCTACGTGCGGGGGGTCGAACGCCGGGCATTGCCCCTGCCCCTGGAACAGAAGGTGTTCCACACCGAGTGGGTGCCGAGCCCACTGGCGGCCGACGGCGCCGCGCCGGCCGAGCCGCCCGGGTCGCCCGGAAGCTGGCTCGTCCTGGCCGGGGGGTCGGACGCCGCGGCGTTGGCGAATGCGTTTGCGACCCGATGGCGCTCGCCGGCGCGCCGGGTGATCACCGCGGGCCTGGCCGACGAGTCCGCGGTGCGGGCCGCATTCGCCGACACGTGCGCCGATGCCGAGCGACCGCCGGTCGGCGTCGTCGTCTTCCCGGCAGGCGACTCGACCGGCCGAAGCGATGCGGTCGACCAGGCCAGGGATTCGGTCTGGGCGATCGCGTCGACCGTCCGGGCCGTCGTAGGCGGCTGGCATGGGCGGTCGCCGAGGCTGTGGCTGGTGACCCGGAATGGGCTCGTCGTCAGCGGCGAGCCGGGGGATCCCGCGGCCGGCGCCCTCAAAGGCCTCATCCGAGTCCTGGGCTACGAGCATCCGGACCTGCGCGCCGGCCTGGTCGACCTGGACGCCGGCGAGGGCGCACTCGCCGAGTTGACGGCGGAGCTGGGCTCATCCGGTTCCGACGACGTGATCGCGTGGCGGTCCGGGGGCAGGTACGTCGAACGGCTCGCACGCGCCGAACTGGGTGAGCCCGACCACCTCCCGGTGGTGCGCGACGGAGGCGCATACATTGTCACCGGTGGTCTGGGCGGACTCGGCCTGATCGTCGCTCGATGGCTCGTCGACAGCGGCGCGGGCCGAGTTGTGCTCAACGGTCGCGGCGAGCCCGCGGACGATCAGCGAAAGGTCCTCGCCGAACTGGCGGACAGGGCCGAAATCGCCGTCGTCACAGGCGACATCGCCGAACCCGGGACTGCCGAGCGCCTGGTGGCAGCCGCCGAGGAGACCGCACGCGAGTTGCGCGGCGTCGTCCATGGGGCGGCGGTGATCGACGACGGCCTGCTGGTCACCATGAGCCGGGAGAGTCTGGAGCGGGTGTGGGCCCCGAAGGCTGCCGGCGCGTCACGACTGCACGAGGCCAGCCTCACCCGTGATCTCGACTGGTGGGTCGGGTTCTCCTCCGCGGCTTCGCTACTCGGCTCGCCGGGGCAGGCCGCGTATGCGAGCGCAAGCGCCTGGCTCGACGCCCTGGTGGCCTGGCGCAGAGCGGCCGGCCTGCCCGCCGCCACGATCAACTGGGGACCGTGGTCGGAGGTGGGGGTGGCGCGCTCACTGACCGCCGGTGTCCTCGACCCGATCACCCCCGCCGAGGGGATCGAGGCCGTCGAATTCCTGCTGGCCACCGACCGCACCACGACCGGCGTCGCACGCCTGCGGATCGATCGAGCACTGGCGGTGTTCCCGGAGATCCGCGGACTGGGTTACTTCACCCGGGCGGTCGAGGAATTCGACCTGGCGGGCGACGGTGGGGACTGGACCGGTTCCGCCGCGCTGCATGGCCTCGATCCCCTCGAGGCGCAACGAATCGTGACCGATCGGCTGTCCGCGCGAACCGCGGCGGTGATGGGCTACGCCGACCGTGCGGCGGTGGACCAAACGCAGCCCCTGGTCGAGATGGGGATGGATTCCCTGATGGCGCTGCGAATCCGAAACGCCGCTCGCGCGGACTTCGGCGTCGAGCCGCCCGTGGGCCTGCTGCTGCAGGGTGCCTCGCTGCGGGACATCACGACCGATTTGATGTGCCAACTGGGCCTCGCCGAGCACGATGTGCCACAACAGCCCGGCCGGGTGCGGGATCGGGACCAACAACTGGCCGCCGCGCGTCGGGAGGCCGCAATGCGGCGTAAGCGCGGACAGCGCGGATGACCGGCCGAAGGGGTCACCGTGCGCTGGACATCGCAGCGTGGGACATGACAGAAGGCCGCATTCCCGGCGGTGGATTTCGTCAGCTCGGGCCGGTCAATGCGGTGATCAACAAGATCGCCGCCCGCGTGATCCGGGCGCCGCGGATGCACCTGTTCACCACCCTCGGTCAGCACAAGCGGTTGTTCTGGGCGTGGTTCTACTTCGGTTTGGTGCTCTATGCGGGCAAACTGCCCCGACCCGACACGGAACTGGTGATCCTGCGGGTTTCGCACCTGCGCAACTGCGAATACGAACTGCAGCAGCATCGGCGGTTCGCCGCGCGCCGAGGCGTGGCCCCCGACGTCCAGGAGAAGATCTTCGCCTGGCCGGACTCCGAGGGGCTCTCGCCGCGCCACCAGGCGCTGCTGAACGCCACCGACGAGTTCGTCATGAAGCGGACCATCACCCGCGACACCTGGGAGGTGTTGTCCCGGCATCTGTCCATCCGTCAACTGATCGAATTCTGCATGCTGGCAGGGCAATACGATGCGCTTTCCGCGGTGATCGCGGCCCTGGAGGTTCCGCTGGACTACCCTGCGGAGGAAACGCCGTGACCGCTGTGCTGGCTGCACTCGTGTCGCCCGACCCCCGCCCGGCCGGTTGACCATCGTGGCGGATCAACCGAGGTTGTACATTTTTCCGCACGCCGGCGGCACGGCGAGCTTCTACCTTCCGTTCTCGAAAGCGTTCTCCACCGATATCAAGAGGATCGCCGTCCAATATCCCGACCCGCAGAACCGGCGGGGTCGGACCGCTGTACCGAGCATTCAGTCGTCCGCGGACAACATCTACCGAATGCTGATATCCGCGCCCGATTTTGCAGCCCCTTCTCAGGGTCCCATCGCCTTCTTCGGTCACAGCATGGGGGCCCTCGTGGCGTTCGAGGTGGCCCGCCTGTTCGAATCGAACGGCGATCCCGTCAGTGCCCTCTTCGTGTCCGCCTGCAGTGCGCCGGGCCTTATGAGAGACGAGTACTTCAGTGACCTGTCCGACGACGAATTCGCGACATTCCTCGTCGAGCGCAGTGGCAGCGACCCGGCGGTGTTGACCAACAAAGAGTTCGTCGACATGGTCCTTCCGGCATTGCGGGACTACTACAACGCCATTGCCGGCTACACCTGTGCGGCTGGGGCGACGGTGTCATGCCCCATCTATGCGTTCGCGGGCACCGATGACGGTCTTGCCCGACACGAGACCGTGTCGGCGTGGTCGGCGCACACGACTTCAGAGTTCGCTGTGCGGGTATTCGACGGCGATCATTTCTACATCGCCAGGCATCTGCCCGAAGTCGCACAGGACGTCGAGATGAGATTCCATGAAGCCGCACTGCGGCGGGAGCGAGGCGAGCGCGTGTGAACAGCACATCCCCACCGCCGAGTGCGATCGCGGTCATCGGGATGGCCGGCAGGTTTCCCGGCGCGAACTCGGTGTCGGCGTTCTGGACCAACCTCCGCCGCGGCGAGGAGTCGATCGCCACGCTGTCGGCCGAGGCACTCACCGCCGCCGGAATCGGCGCCGAGGTGCTGGCCGATCCGGCGTACGTCCGCCGCGCGCCGGTGCTGGACGGCGTCGACGAGTTCGACGCCGATTTCTTCAACTTCTCCCCGGCGGCCGCTCGAATGACGGATCCGCAGCACCGCCTGTTCCTGCAATGTGCCTGGCATGCGTTGGAGGACGCGGGCTGTGACCCCGCCAGATTCGACGGCTCGATCGGTGTATACGGAACAAGCTCCGCCAGCGGTTACCTCGGCTACAACCTGCTGTCGCACCGCAACCTGGACACCGTCATGGGCCAGGGCGTGAACACGGACCTGATGAACCTGACCTTTCACAACGAAAGGGACTTTCTGGCAACGCGGGTGTCGCACCAGTTCAACCTGCGGGGTCCGAGCATCGCCGTCCAGACGGCCTGCTCGTCCTCCCTGGTCGCGGTCCACCTGGCCTGCCAGAGCCTGCTCAACGACGAATGCGACATCGCCCTGGCCGGAGGCGTGTCGATTCGCATCCCGCACCACGTGGGCTACTGGCACGAGCCCGGATCGATCGTGTCGGCTGTCGGGCACTGTCGACCGTTCGACGTGCGGGCCGACGGCACCGTCTTCGGCAGTGGAGTCGGAATCGTCGTCCTCAAGCCCTTACAGACGGCCCTCGACGACGGGGACCGCATTCACGCCGTCATCAGAGGAGCAGCCGTCAACAACGACGGTGCGATGAAGATGGGATACGCCGCGCCAAGTGCCGCCGCGCAGGCCGACGTCATCGCCGAGGCGCACGCGGTGGCGGACATCGATTGCTCGACGGTCAGTTACATCGAGACGCACGGCACCGGAACACCCCTCGGCGACCCGATCGAGATCGATGGGCTGCGAAGGGTCTTCGCCGGCCCCTCGTCGGCAAGACGGGTTCCATGCGTCCTGGGCTCGGTCAAGTCGAACATCGGTCACCTCGAGGTCGCTTCGGGCATCGCCGGTCTGATCAAAACGATTCTGTGCCTGAAGAATCGGGCCATTCCCGCGACGCTGCACTTCGTGAGCCCCAACCCGGAACTGCATCTGGACCGGAGCCCGTTCGTCGTGCAGAGCGAATACGGCGCCTGGAAGGCCGACGGCGTGCGTCGGGCGGGGGTCAGCTCGTTCGGCGTCGGGGGTACCAACGCGCATGTCGTCGTCGAAGAGGCGCCGCCGGTTCCGGTACGGGAGGTTCGCCCCGGTCCTCACCTGTTCCTGTTGTCGGCTGGAACGGCCGACGGCCTCAAAGAATTGCGATCCGAGTTGGCCGTGGAGCTGTCCGGACCTGACGCGCTGGACCTGTCCGATGTCGCCTTCACCCTCGAGCGCCGACGAGGCGAGAAGATCCGAATGGCGGCCGTCGTCCACGACCGGCAGCAGTCCGTTCGTGTGCTGGAAGCCGCCGATCACGACAGTGCCCTGGCCGACAACTCCTTGGCCGACAACGCCTTCGTCGGCGAGATCCCCGAAAGCCCCGAAAGTCCCGGCTCGGACTCCCGGGTGGTTTTCCTGTTTCCCGGGCAGGGCGCCCAGCATGCCGGAATGGCCCGAGGGCTGTACGAATCCGAACCGGTGTTCACAGAGCATTTCGACTCTTGCGCGCAGGGATTCGCCGATCAGCTCGGCATCGACCTGCGCGCCGAGGTGTTCGACGGACCGGGAGCCAACCTGGTCCGCACCGACCACGCGCAGCCGGCGCTGTTCGCGGTGGAGTACGCACTTGCCGCGTTGACCGCCTCCTACGGCGTGCGCCCGTCGGCGCTCGCCGGGCACAGCATCGGCGAATACGTCGCCGCTACCCTCGCGGGTGTGTTCGACCTGCCCACGGCGATCACCGCGGTGTCGGCACGCGCGCGCCTGATGCATTCCGCACCGCCGGGCGCCATGGCCGCCGTTGCGCTGACGCCCCGGGACATCGTCGAACACCTGTCACCCGGCCTCGACGTCGCTGCGGTCAACGACCCGGGCAACTGCGTCGTCTCGGGATCCGAGGACGGAATCCGTGAGTTGCTGGAGCGTCTTGCCGAGCGAGGGTTGCCGGCTCGCCGGATGCGGACATCGCACGCATTCCATTCGAGTTCGATGGAACCCGTGCTGCCGGAATTCACCAATGTCCTTGCGCGACTGACCCTGCGCGAGCCGACAACCCCCCTGCTCTCGAACATCACCGGAACCTGGATGACCGCCGCGGAGGCGACCGACCCTGCTCGGTGGGCACGACAGATCGGGGCCACGGTCAGATTCTCCGACGAGCTGGACGTCTTGTTGCAGACTCCGGCTCGTGTCCTGGTGGAGGTCGGTCCCGGCGGGAGTTTGACGGCGTCGGCGACACGTCAGCCTCGGTGGTCGGATCAACACCGTGCCGTGCGGCTGATGCGTCACCAACTCCAGAGTCGCGACGACCGCGACACTTTCCTGCTCGCGCTCGGGCAACTCTGGTCCGCCGGAGTCGACGCCGACTGGTCGCGCCTGCGACCCGGCCTCTCGCCCCGCTGTGTCTCCCTGCCCGGCTATCCGTTCGCGCGCCAACGACATTGGGTCGAGCACAAGCCGTCCACGGTTCAACCGACGAGCTCCGTCCCGGCGGACACCGGCCGTCCCGTCGTCTCCGGCAACGGTGCGGACGGTGACCGGGACACGGCCGACGGCAGGCAGCAGCGGATCGAAGCGACGCTGAATCGCATCTGGACCGAGTCGTTGGGTGTCGAAACGATCGACCGCAACGCCAACTTCTTCGAACTCGGTGGCGATTCGGTGACCGCCATCGTGATCGCCAGGGACCTGACTAAGGCAGGGCTCGACCTGTCGCCGCAGGACCTGTTCGAACATCAAAGTGTGGCCGCGCTGGCGGCGGCCCTCACCGCCAGGTACGGAGCCGGCGGACTGGCCGATCCGTGCAGTGACGTCGAGAATCCGCCGGTGCCGCCGAACATCGCGTACTTCGCCGAGCGCGGGCTGCGTGACGGCGGTCGCTGGTGTGTCCCCCTCATCCTGCGGCTGAGCTCCGAGGTGTCGGTGGACGACGTGCGGTCGGTGCTGACCGCCGTGACCAACCACCACGACGCGCTGCGCCTTGCGATCGTCGAACGCGCGGGGACGTGGGAGCAACACATAGTGGAGCCGGGCGATTTCACCCAACTGGCAACTCGGTCGCTGCCCGAGGACCCCGAGGACGTCGCCGGCAGCCCGGCTGAGCGGGATGCGATCTCGGCCATCCTCGGCGAACTCGTCGGCGGCCGGGATTCGTCGTACCCGCCGTTGGCCGCAACGTACATCACGGGTGCTCAGGGCGGTCCGCGTCACCTGGCGATCGCCATGCACCACCTGGCTGGTGACAACGAATCCCGCGAAATCCTGATGACCGACATCTTCACCGCGTTCGGACAACGGCTGGCCGGCGAGGACATCGCGTTGCAGCCCGTCACAACGACATGGCGCGAATGGTCGCAACGATGCGTCGGACTTGCCACCCATCCCGCGATCCTGAAAAGCCGCGACTTCTGGCTCGACAACGCGCGCAGGGCAACCCTGCGCGTGGCCGACCAGGACATCGCGGAACCACCCCGCGCCGACGATCTGACAAGGTTGTCCTCGGTTCTGACAATCGCGCAGACAGCCGAGGTCGACGAGGCGCAGCGCAGTCTCCGGCTGGCCGCCGACGAGATACTCCTTGCCGCGCTGGGCCGTACGATCGCGCGGACCGTCGGTGACGGAGTGCTCGCCGTCGACCTCGCGGGACACGGTCGATCGGTTCTCAAACCGGACATCGATCTGCATCGGACCGTCGGCTGGTTCACCACCTTGTACCCGGTCCCGCTGTACTGCGCGGAGCGCGAGAACGCCACTGCGACCGAGATGTTGGACCGTGTCAACCGGACACTCGAGGCCGTCCCGCACGAGGGAATCGGCCACGGGCTGTTGCGGTACGTCTACGCACCGACCGCGCGCCGACTCGCTGCCGAACGTCAACCCGACGTCTTTTTCTCCTACCTCGGCACCATCCCGACGCTGCCGTCCGGCGAGGGACCCGTGCAGTTCGACGTCGACGCGGCGATGCCGGCACGCGAGATGCTGCCCGGTCTGGGCCATGCCGTCGAGCTTCGGGTGTATCGCAGTTCCGGTCTGCTGCACCTGGATTGGTGGTACGACACCCGCCGGCTAGGGCGTGCGACAGCCGAAGCCCTGGCGGAGCGGTTCCCGCTGACGCTCGCCGAACTCATCGAGGAGGCGCTGGCCTCGACCGATGCGGACGGCGGCGTCGCCTCGCAAGACGAGACGTTCACCCTGGTGGATCTGTCGGCGCTGGACGGCGCCCAGGTTGCCGGTGAAACCGGTGGAGGTCGAGGGGCGTGATGTCGTGACCGTCCCGACCGCGGCGCGGCCACGGCCGTCGACGATCCAGCAGTGGTGGGTGCTCCTCGTCCGGGCGATCGTGCCGACCCTGCGCAATGGAGAACTGATCACCGCGGTTGCGGCCTCGGTGATCGTCACCGCCGGCTTCTACGTCCCGCTGAAACAGGTCATGGCCGCCGCCACCGACGGCATCAGCAGCTACGCGCAGTTTTTGACACCGTTGATCGTGCTGCAGGCGATGTCGTTCGCCGCGATGTCGGGGGCCTTCCGCGCGGCAACCGACGCCGCGCGCGGCGTCAACCGTCGATTCGCAGCCATGCCGATGGCTCCCTTGACACCGCTGGCGGCCCGCATGTCGGCCACGATGTACCGCTGCGTGATCGGGCTGGCGATCTCGCTGATCTGCGGGTACGTCATCGGTTTCCGATTTCATCGCGGCGCGCTGTACACGGTCGGCTTCTGCTTGCTTGTCCTGCTGGTCGGTGTGGTGCTCGCTTTGCTCGGTGACCTGATCGGCACCGCCGTGAAGAAACCCGAGGCCACTATTCCGCTGCTGACGGGACCGCAGCTGATCTTGGGCCTGGCGTCCGTCGGTATTCAGCCTGCCGATCAGTTCCCGGAATGGATCCAGCCGGTCGTGCGCGATCAGCCGATCTCGCAGTTCGTCTACGCCCTGCGCGCCCTGGCCGGTGACACTGGCGACGCGGCGCCGGCGGTGACGTGGCACGTGCTGGGACCGGCCTTGGCCTGGGCGCTCGGCATGCTGGTGTTCCTTGCGCTGGTGTCGGTCATGGTTCTCGGGCGGCGACCGTGATGCCAGCGTCGCCGGCGGGCGCGGCCCGCCCCACCGACCGGGGTCGGGCGGAGAATTCGGCGCGGGTTTTGCTGCCTCAAACCCTCATTCAGGCGAAACGGTTGCTCATCGGGTGGAGCCGTGACCCTCGGACCGTGATCGAGACGCTTGTTGTGCCCATTTTGCTGCTGGTGACGGTCGACACCGTGCTGGGTCGGCGGATCTCGGCGGTGAGCGGCCATGACGCACTGTTCGGCAGCGTTCCCCTGGTCGTCATCGCGGCAACGATCTCCGGATCCTCGGCCGGCGCCGTCAGTCTGGTTCGTGAGCGCGCCAACGGTCTGCTCGCCCGAATGTGGGTGCTGCCCGTGCACCGCGCATCGGGTCTGCTCGCGCGGTTTTTCGCGGAGAGTGTCCGGACTGTGGTCACGACGGTCGCGATCCTGTGTGCCGGGCTGGTCCTGGGCTTCCGGTTCCATCAGGGTGTGTGGGCGGCATTGGGCTGGCTGATGGTCCCAATCGTCTTCGGCGTCGCATTCGCCACTATTGTCACCACTGCGGCTTTCGTCTCCGCGACGACAACGCTGGTGGAGGCCATCGCACTTGTGAACATTCTCGCGATGTTCTTCTGCACCGGTTTCGTGCCGTTGGAGCAGTATCCGGAACGGATTCAGCCGGTCGTCGAGCATCAGCCGATGTCGTACGCCATCGATGCGATGCGCGGACTCGCGATGGGCGGTCCAATCCTGGGGCCGGTCATCGGCACCCTCGTGTGGGCGGCCGGCATTGTGGCCGTGTTTGTGGTGCCGATGGCGGTCGGCTATCGAAGGGCGAGTATGCGGTGATGTTGCCGACGTCGGTTGTTCGCAAGCTGGCACGCAGCGAGGAGATGTTCGCGCGGAGTCAGACATTCTTCGGTGGCGCGGTGCAACTCAACGGTCCTGTCGACGTCGACGCGATGTCTGTTGCCTTCGATACGCTTCTGCGGGCCCACCCGGTGCTGGCCGGCCATCTCGAAAAAGGACCTGACGGCCGGCATGCGATCGTTGTCGACGACTTCGTCCATCCCGGGATCTGGGTCGTCGAGGCGGGGCGCGCGCCCTCGCTCAATACCGCCGGGATGCGACTGGACCAGGGCGTGTCCCTGGCGAATCTTCGCTTGGTACTCGGCGACGGGACCGCGGAACTCACGCTGTACACCCATCACAGCCTCACCGACGGTGAACACCACGCGGCGCTCCTCATGGAGCTGTTCTCCTTTTACACGGAATTGGCGTGTACCGGTCGCGTCGACACGGTGGTCGCCCAGGCAGCACCCGAACCCCTCGAAGTCGTGCTGGAGCAACGAGGCATACGAAAGCAATCGCAGTCCGGGTTCGAACGGCTTCTGCCCGCCATGTTCGCCTACGAGCTACCCCCGTCGGCACGAAACACCGCGGGAGGCAATCCGCCCCTGCCCGTTCAGGTACCCGCCGCCAGGTGCCGGCTGACGGAGCACCAGACCCAGGCCTTGGTCGCGTTTGCCCGCGACTACGGGCTCAGCCTGCACTGCCTGGTATCGGCCGCCATCTTGCTGGCCGAGTGGCAAGTCCGCAACACGCCCGATATTCCGATTCCCTACGTTTATCCCGTGAATTTGCGCCTTCTCCTCAGACCGCCGGTGGACGCAACGGCCTGCACCAATCCTCTGGGCGTGGCGACTTATCTGGCCAGAATCGGGAACAGCACAGATATCGTGGATTTGGCGCGAGACATCGTCGAGACCTTTCGGGACGACTTGTCCGGCGGCGTGATTCAGCAGTCATTGCTTCACTTCGGTCTGCAGTACGAAGGCAATCCTCCCGGACTGCCCGAAACGGTCCAAGCCAGCGACGGGGGGTTCGTCCCCGTTGTGCATACTCCGCCGAATCTGACTCTCACCAGCTTGAAGACGGAACTCCACACAGCGTCGGCGGCCGGTGTCGATTTCTATAACTTCCTGATCTTCGGGGATCAGTTGCAAATCGAGCATCATGCACACACGCCCGGACGGGAGAGATCGGTCTCGGCGATCCATTCGTTGCTGTGCGCGATTCCCGCCGAGGACGACTGGATGGCGGAGTGATTCACCCGGTCGACTGCGCCGACAGCAGCTCGCAAAGATGTCCGGCCAAAGCCTGCACGGTGTTGTAGGTGGCGACGGTCTTGGGGGTGATGCGTAATCCGGTCTCGGTTTCGATGCGGGTGCGCAATTCAAGGTTGCCAAGCGAGTCGAGACCGTGGTCGGAGAAGGGACGGTCGGCGTCCACGGTGCGGCGCAGGATGAGGCCGGTCTGCTCGGCCACCAGACGCCGAAACCGGCTCGGCCATTCTTCTTGGGACAGCGATTCCAGCTCCGAGCGGAATGAGGTTGTGCCCGACGAGTTTTGTCGCGTCTCCTCGTAGGCTTCAGCGAACGGGCTGCCGCGTTCGACCAGTGCAGTCAGCCACGGCGCTCCCCTGGTCGGGATGTACCCGGTGTAGGCGCGGTCGTGTCGCAACAACGTCTGGAAGGCGTACGCACCCGCCTCCGGAGTGATCATGGTGATGCGGCCGCTTTCCGCCAGGAATGCGCCGCGCCCGATCTCGGCCCACACACCCCATGCGACGGTGCTGGCCGGATGTCCGTTACTGCGGCGCCAATGGGTGAAAGCATCGAGCCAGCTGTTGGCCGCTGCGTAGGCACCCTGGCCGGGCGCGCCGAGTAGGGCGGCTATCGACGAGAAGGAACAGAACCAGTCCAGCGGCTGTGTGGCCGTGGCATTGTGCAGGTGCCAGGCGCCAAAGACCTTGGGCGCCCAATCTCGGTTGATGAACTCGTCGGACAGGTTGGTCAAGGTGGCGTCCTCGATCACCGCCGCGGCGTGCAGCACGCCGCGCACCGGAAGCCCCGTGGCGGTGGCCGCATCGACCAAGCCGCTTGCGGTGTCCGGTTCGGCGATGTTGCCGCAGACCACCACGATGTCGGCTCCGGTCGCCCGGATACCGGCGATGGTCTCCCGGGCCTTGCGGGTCGGCTCTGAGCGGCCGGTGAGCACGATCCGGCCGGCGCCCGCCGCGGCCATGTCCGCGGCGAGGAACAGCCCGAGGCCGCCAAGGCCACCGGTGATGATGTAGGCGCCGTCGCGGCGGAGGACACCGGCACGTTCGGGGAGCACCACGACGCGGCTGTGCCCAACTTCCTCAACACGCGGCATGTTCAGCAGGAGCTTGCCGGTGTGCTCGGCCGCGCTCATCACCCGAATCGCGGTGGCCGCCTCGGCAAGCGGGTAGTCGGTGCGTTGTGGCAGCGGCAGCACACCGTCGGCGACGTGCCTGAATACCGTCTGCAACAGGCTCTGGATCTGTTTGGGGTGCGTGTCACACATCAGCGCCAGGTCAAGGCAGCAGAACGTGAGGTTGCGGCGGAAGGGATACAGTCCCAGCCGGGTGTTGCGGTAGACGTCGCGCTTGCCGATTTCCACGAACCGTCCGCCGAACGCCAAAAGCTCCAACCCGGCGCGCTGAGCCGCGCCCGTCAGGGAGTTGAGCACAACGTCGACGCCATACCCGTTGGTGTCGTCGCGGATGAGGTCGGCGAACTCGGTCGTGCGCGAGTCGTAGACGTGCTCGACACCCATTTCGCGCAGCAGTGCACGCCGCCGTGGGCTACCCGCCGTGGCGAATATCTCCGCTCCTGCCAGGCGGGCCACCGCGATAGCGGCCTGCCCGACACCGCCGGTCCCGGAGTGGATCAGAACCCGCTCACCGGTCTGAATCCTGGCCAGGTCGATTAACCCATGCCAGGCGGTGCCGTAAACGGTGGACACCGCAGCGGCCTGGCCGGCGGCAAGACCGGCCGGCACAGTGGCGGCAAGCCGGGCGTCGACGGTGACGAAAGTGGCCCAGCTCCCGTTGCCGTGCCCGGAAAGGCCGCTGACCCGGTCACCGACCCGGTGGCCGGTGACGTCCGGCCCGATCGCGCTGACCACGCCTTCGAAATCGATACCCAGCGCAGGTGGACGGCCGTCGATGCTGGGTTGTCGGCCCAACGCCACAAGCACATCGGCGAAGTTGATGCTGGACGTGCTCACGGCGACCTCAATCTCGCCGGGCCCGGGGCGCCCGCGGTCGACGGCGGTGAGTTCGAGGGTTTCCAGGTCACCCGGAGTGCGGATCTCAAGACGCACACCGTCGCGCTCGGGGTCCACCGTGATGGTTCGGCGTTCATCCGGTCGTAGTGGAGTCGTACACAGCCGGGCGGTGTACCACTGGCCGTCCCGCCAGGCCGTCTCGTCTTCTTCCGAGCCGGACAACAATTCCGCAGCCACCAGATCGGGTTCGCTGGTGTCGTCCACGTCGATCTGGGTCGGACGCAGTTGTGGGTGTTCGGCGCCGATCACGCGCACCAGGCCGCGGAGCCCCGCCTGGCCCAGGTTGGGCTGATCGCCGGACAGGACCTGCTGGGCACTCCTGGTCAAGACGTAAAGACGCGGCGGATCTCCCGGCAACTCCGGCAGTTCGCGGACGATCCGTACCAGATGGCGGACGTTCTCCCGGCCGTCGATCAGGCATCGCTCATCCTGGTCACCGACGCTCGGTCCGAGGAGGACCACCACGCCGTTGATGCCGGCACGGAGTCGGGTGACAAATCGGTCGGCGCTGGCCACGTGGTCGGCGAGCTCTGGCCAGTGCTGCGTATCACATTGCGCTCCAAGCAAGTTCAACACTGCGGCCAGCCTGCTCGGCAGCGGATCGTCGGCATCGGAGGTAGTGACCAGCAGCCAGTTGCCGCCCTCGTCATCAGGACGGGCGGGCAGTGCTCGCCGGTGCCATTCGACAGTGAGCAGCCGTTCACCCAGCACCCGGTCACGCTCGTCGCTCTCGCCGGCCCGGCTGGCCATCCGCAGCCCCCGAGCGATCAGCAAAACGGCCCCGGACTCGTCCAGAACATCGAGGTCTGCCTCGACGCCCGCGCTGTCGTGCGCGGTCGCCCGGACGTAGCAGTAGCGAGCGTTTCGCGTCGGACCGCAAATACGGAGCCGGCGGACACCCACCGGCAACAGCAGGCCGCCGTCGCCGACCGTTCTGACGACCGGCAGAGCCGCGACAGACTGGAAGCAGGCATCCAGCAACGCGGGGTGCACGCCGTAGGCGCCCTGCTGGGAACGAATCGTCAGCGGCAGCGAGACTTCGGCCACCAGGGTGGAGCCATTCCCGGCGGTGTGGGCGGCGATCAAACCTGCGAACGCCGGACCTAATTGGACCCCGCGACTGTCGAACAACCCGCGCAGCTCGGTCCCGTCCGTCCGGGACGGATGCGCGGCGAGCAGGCCGGGCATGTCCTGCTGGGGCGGTGGAAGCTCGTCAACGGCTGTGCACAGGACGGCGGTGGCCCGCTGCGTATGTTCCCCGTCCTGGTCGGTCTCCACCGCGAAGTCGACGACACCGGGCGCCGCAACGGCGGCGACGGCCGCGATCGGAGTCTGATCGTTCAGCAGCAGCATCTGATGGAAACGGATGTCGCGGACCTCGGACAGCTCTCCGAGGACTGTGCGGGCGGCGGTCAACGCCATCTCGCAGAAGGCCGCACCCGGCAAGGCGGGCACCGTGAGGATGCGATGGTCAAGCAGCCACGGCAGTGCCGTGGTGCCGACGTCACAACGCCAGGCGTGCCGCTCCGGCTCCTCCGACAGTTCCACATGCGCACCCAACAGCGGGTGCACGACGATGACGCGGGCGCCGTGCGACTGTTTGTGGCCGTCGGACTCGATGAACAGCCGGCGACGCGTCCACGTCGGCAACGGCGAGTCGACCAGCCGCCCGCTCGGATACAGTGCCGAGAAATCCACCGCCGCACCGGCACAATGCAGATCCGCGACAAAGCGCCGCAATCCGTGCGGCAGCTCCTGTTCGCGCCGCATACACGCCACTGCCTGTACCGGGAGGTCGGTGGCTTGGGCCGTCTGCTCCACCGCGCGGGTGAGCAGGGGGTGCGGGGCGAGCTCTGCGAATACGCGGTAGCCGTCCGCCAGTGCCGCCTGGACCGCCGCGGCGAAACGCACCGGCTGACGCAGATTGTCGACCCAGTAGCCGACGTCGAACGCCGGCTTGCCCCGCGCGTCGTCCAGGGTCGCGGAGTAGAACGGCACCTTCGGAGTCATCGGGGTGAGGTCGGCCAGCACATCGGCGAGTTCAGCGAGAATCGAATCCACCTGCGGGGAATGTGAAGCCACGTCCACGGCAACCTCGCGGGCCATCACCCCACGCTGCTCCCAGGCTGCGACCAGGTCGCGAACCGCCGGCGTCGTGCCTCCGACAACGGTGGACTGCGGCGAGGCGACCACGGACACCACGACATCGGTCACACCGCGGGCGTCCAACTCCTTGCGAACGAGTGGGGCGGGAAGTTCCACCGAGGCCATCGCCCCGGAACCGGCCAGGCGGGCGCACAACCGCGAGCGGCGGCAGATGACCCGCACACCGTCTTCCAGCGTCAGTCCACCCGCTACGACGGCCGCCGCCACTTCGCCCAGGGAATGCCCGACGACCGCCCCGGGCTGGACCCCATGGGACCGCATGGCGGTGGCGAGCGCAACCTGCATGGCGAACAGGGTCGGCTGGACGCGGTCGATGCCGGTTACCGTGTCGGGGGCCGTCATCGCCTCGGTGACCGAGAACCCGGATTCGCGGGCGATCAGGGGCTCCACTGCGGCGATGCTTGCGGCAAACACCGGTTCACGTGCCAGCAATTCCGCGCCCATCGCCGCCCACTGCGAACCCTGCCCGGAGAACACCCACACCGGACCACGGTCATCCTGGCCCACTGCGGGTGGATACTCCGTCTCGTCCTCGGCGATGGCGCGCAACTCTCCGGCAAGCTCGGCCAAACCCGATGTCACCACGGCCCTACGCACCGGCCGGTGCGCACGCCGACGGGCCAGTGTGTACCCCAAGTCCTGTGGCGCTACCTCATCCGCGTGCGCTTCCGCCCATTCGGCCAGCCGCCGAGAGCTTCCGCGCAGTTCCTCGACCGAGGTGGCTGATAACGCAAACACCAGTTGATCCTGCACAGCCGAACCGGTTGGCTGGTCGTCACAGAACTCCTCGGGTGCTTGCTCGACGACCGCGTGGACGTTCGTCCCCGACATTCCGAACGACGACACCCCCGCGCGCCGGGGTGTCTGTACGTCCATCGGCCACGACGTCGTCACCTGCGGTACGAACAGTCCGGTCTCGATCCGTTCGAGGTCGTCGGGCAGGCGGGTGAAGTGCACCGTCGGGGGCACCACACCGTGCCGAAGGGCGAGGATCGCCTTCATCAGCCCCACCGTGCCGGCCGCCGCCTCGGTATGCCCCAGATTGCTCTTCGCCGATCCGAGCGCACAGCGTTGACCGGCCGCACCGTACACCTGGGTCAGGCTTGAAAACTCGATTGGGTCACCGACCGGGGTTCCGGTGCCGTGCGCCTCCACGAGACCAACCGTGCCGGCGTCCACACCCGCCGCCGCCAGCGCAGCCCGGTACACGTCGACCTGCGCGTCGACCGACGGAGTCGAGATCGTTTCGGTACGGCCGTCCTGACTGGCGGCCGTACCGCGAATCACCGCCAGGATCCGGTCGCCGTCGCGCATCGCGTCGGGCAGGCGCTTGAGGAACACCATTACGCAGCCCTCGGAACGCACGAAGCCGTCCGCGGCGACGTCGAACGAATGGCAGCGCCCAGTTGGGGAGAGCATGCCAAGCGCCGACGCCGATGAGTTCACCGACGGTTGCAGCATCACCATGCAACCCCCGGCCAGGGCTAGGTCGCTCTCGCCCCGGTCGAGGCTGCCGCACGCCATGTGAACAGTCATCAGACCCGAAGAGCAGGCCGTGTCCACCGTGATCGCGGGACCGTGCAGTCCCAATCCATAGGCGATCCGCCCCGACGCCATGCTGAAGGCGTCGCCGGTGAATCCGTACGCATCGTCCAAGACGCCCGCGTCGTTCTTGACCAGCGTGTAGTCGTCGTGAGACAAACCCACGAACACACCCGTGCGGGATCCGGCCAGCGAACGTGGAGCCAGGCCGGCATGTTCCACGGCTTCCCACGAGGTTTCCAGCAGCAAACGGTGTTGGGGATCGATCGCCGCCGCCTCTCGCTCGCCGAAGCCGAAGAACGGGGCGTCAAAGCCCATCACGTCGTCGAGAAAGCCACCCCACCGCGACACCGACCGGCCGGGCACGCCTGGCTCAGGGTCGTAGAACTCGTCGGCGTCCCAGCGATCGGCCGGAATCTCGGTGATCAGGTCTTCGCCCCGGAGCAAGGACTCCCACAACGTTTCAGGCGAGTCGATGCCACCCGGCAGCCGACAGGCCATCCCGATGACCGCAACGGGAGTGACATCTGCGTCGCGCAGGCGACCCGATTCTTCTGTAACCGGTTCCATGACTCCGAGGCCTCACAATCGCCATCGTGTTCTCAACCGCCAAGTGGGCAAATCCGGTGAGCCGACAGCCAGAAGCTTAACGCTTCGCCCGACAAGGCATGCCCGAGGTCGTCTTGGCTAGGCGCCAGGCCAGTCTCCCACCACAAGCGCGAGCGTGCGCGTCCCCGTCCGGCACGTCGACGTTTTCGCGGGCTTTGCGCACACTCGCACGCAAGTTCAGATCGCTTCTAGGCGGGCCTGCGCGGCGGTGCTCGACGGCCCGCCGGATGAGCACCACGAGGCGTGGCAAGTCAATGGGCCGGAGACATTCCTGATCGTGTCTGCCCAGGCGTGCAGTCTAAGGCGAGTCGCGATCGCCTCGGTATGACTCGACGGCGGTCGGCAGCGTCGGAAAAATGCGGTCTTCGCCGATCTTGTCGATCAGGCCCGCGGCGCCCAGCGAATCGCGCAGATCCTGCTTGACCCGGGCCATCGCGAAGAGGATTTCGCGTTTGGTCAATTCGGCTCGCAGCTGGTCGAGAGCCTCCAGCGCGGTAAGGTCGACTTCCACGTTGGCTTCGGCGTTGAGCACGAACCACTCGACCGGCACCGGGTTCCGGTCGACGGCCGCCAGCGCCCGCGCGCGGAAGTCCTCGGCGTTGGCGAAGCACAGCGGCGCGTCGTAGCGGTACACCACCAGGCCGGGCACCGGTTCGGCTTCGGGATAGTCGTCGATGTCGTGCATGCCTTCCAACCCGGGGACGAACCCGAGAACGCTGTCGTGCGCATGGGCGACGCGCCGCAACAGGTCGAGGATGGACAGCCCGATGGCGGCGAGGACCCCGTAGAGCACGCCGAAGCCCAGCACAGCGGCCGTCGTGGCCAGTGCCAGGACCAATTCGCTGCGACGAAATCGGGCCAGCTGCTTGGACCCTGGCACGTCGATCAGCCGCAGCGCCGCGTAGACGACCAGCGCACCCAACGCTGCCATCGGGAACGACGACAGCACCTCTCGCCCGAGCAGCATCACGACGAGCACGCTCAGCAACGCGACGAACGAGTACAACTGGGTGCGGCTGCCGACCGCGTCGCCGAGCGCGGTGCGGCTGCCGCTGGAGCTGATCGGGAAGCCGTGCGTCAGACCGGCGGCGATGTTGCACACGCCGACGGCGCGTAGTTCGGCATTGGCGTCGATCTCCTGATTTTTCCGCATGGCGAAACTGCGTGCCTCTAAAACGTTGTCGTTGAACGCGACGATGGCGACCCAAACTGACGGCAGCAGCAACGCGGCGAGGTCGTGCATGGAGATCTGTGGCAGGCCTGGCGCGGGCAGCCCTGCCGGGATGTCGCCGACGACCGCAATGCCGTGTTCCTCCAGCGAGAAAACCGCCACCACGGCGGTCGCCGCGAGCACGCCGATCAGGGCCACCGGCGCGCGTGGCACGACCCGGTCCAAGACCAGCAGCAGCGCCAGCACCGACATCGACAACACGACCGTTGGCCCATGGAACGCCGACATCCCGGCGATGAACGACCGCACGTGGTCGAGGAATTCGTCACCGCTCACCTTGACCTTGGCGAGTTTGCCGAGCTGGCTGCCGATCATCACGAATGCGATCCCGGCCAAGTAGCCGACCAGCACTGGCTTGGACAGCAGGTTGGCGAGGAACCCCAGGCCGATCAAACCGCCGAACAGGCAGATTCCGCCGACCAGCAGCGCGAGGAGCGCAGCCAGCGCGGCGTAGCGGGCCGGGTCACCGGCGACGATCGGGGCCAGCGCGCTGGCCGTCATCAGGGCGGTGGTCGATTCCGGACCCACCGACAGTTGCCGCGAGGATCCGAGCACCGTGTAGACGGCTATCGGCGCGAGTGCAGCCCACAGCCCGACGATCGGTTCCAGCCCGGCCACCGTCGCGTAGGCCATCACCTGGGGGATGAGGTAGGCGGCGACGGTGACGCCGGCCAGAACGTCACCGCGCAGCCACGCCCGTTGATAGCCGCGGAATTGTGCCAGCCCCGGTGCGTACTCGGCCCACTTCACAGTGGCAATCATTCTTCGACGACGGACACCGTCGCGCCGGACGAACCGCTGAGTTCCGATGCGCGGAAAGTCAGAAGTCGGGGGCTGCCGGGCCTCGCCCA
>CAYLWH010000069.1:0-22167 GCA_964387245.1 uncultured Mycobacterium sp. | reverse complement strand
CGGAGTCGACAAGGGTGCCGTCCATGTCCCACAGCACCGCACGCATGACCTCGATACTCTCATTGGCGGTCGACGGTCTTCATCCCGGCCAGCACGTTCTCGCTGATGACGCGCTGCGCAAGCCGTTCCGGCAACCGTAGTTTCGCGAATTCGGCGGCGCGGACTCCTTCGGCGACGCCGAGGAGACACCCTCGAACATCGTCATCAGTCCGGCAGCGGGTCGTACCCTTGCGACGGCGGTCGTGGACCAGGTCGAGGCCTAACTGGCGGCGGTCCTCGGGGATCTGGTTCACGGGCAGGATCTTGCTGGCGTACACGATCGCCGATGTCAACCCGGCTTCCTGGCAGTCGTGCGGGAACACCGAGTCGAGCACCTGGTGCGCAGCAGGATTCAGGCCGACGAGATGTTCGACAGGCCCGCTCCTCAAACAATGTCGGTCTCAGTCCTCCGGGTTGTAGCCGAGGTTGGAGCCGAGCCAGCGCTCGGCTTCCTGCAGTGTCCAGCCCTTGCGCTTCGCGTAGTCGGCGACCTGATCCTGGGCCAGCCGGCCGACCACGAAGTACTGCGACTGCGGATGCGAGAAGTACCAGCCGCTGACTGCAGCACCAGGCCACATCGCCATCGACTCAGTCAGCTCGATGCCAGTCCGCTCCTGGACATCCATCAACTCCCAGAGCGTCGCCTTCTCGGTGTGCTCCGGGCAGGCCGGGTAGCCGGGGGCAGGGCGGATTCCCACGTACTTCTCATCGATGAGGGCGTCGTTGTCCAGCTGCTCGTCAGGCTGGAATCCCCAGAACTCCTTACGGACCCGTTGATGCATCCGTTCGGCGAACGCCTCTGCCAGCCGGTCGGCGAGCGACTCCAGCAGGATCGCGCTGTAGTCGTCGTTGGCTGCCTTGAACTCGACGATCTTGTCCTGGCTGCCGAGCCCCGTGGTGACGGCGAAGGCCCCGACGTAGTCAGCCAGACCGGTATCCTTGGGCGCGATGTAGTCGCCGAGGCTCCGGTTCGGGATGCCGGCCCGGTGCTCGCCCTGCTGGCGCAGGTTGCGCAACGTGGCCATCACCTCGGTACGGGTCTCGTCGGTGTAGACCTCGATGTCGTCGCGCACCGCGTTCGCCGGGAAAAGCCCGATCACCGCGTTGGCGGTCAGCCACCTCTCCTCGATCAGCGTGTCGAGCATCTCCTGGGCGTCGTCGTACAGCTTGCGGGCAGTTTCGCCCGCGACGGGATTGTTGAGGATGTCGGGGAACCGGCCCTTCATCTCCCAGGCGTTGAAGAACGGCTGCCAGTCGATGTACTCGCGCAGCTCGGCGAGGTCATAATTCTCGAACTCCCGCACGCCGATCCCCGCGGCGGGCACCGGCGGCTTATAACCCTCCCACTCGATCGGCGTGCGGTTCGCGCGAGCCTTCTCCAGCGTCAGCATCGGCCGCTCGCTCTTCTGGGCGTGTCGTTCGCGCAGGGCTGCATAGTCGGTCTCGGTGGCCTCCAGCAGGGCTGGGCGTTGCTTCTCGTCGAGCAGCGCTGCAGCGACCGGCACCGAGCGTGAAGCGTCCTTAACCCAGACCACCGGACCGGTACGACGCGGCGCCACCTTGACGGCCGTGTGGGCGCGCGAGGTGGTCGCGCCACCGATCAGCAGTGGGATCTCCAACCCCTGGCGCTCCATCTCGACGGCGAAGTTGACCATCTCGTCCAGGGACGGAGTGATCAGGCCGGACAGGCCGATGATGTCAGCGTTGTGCTCCTTGGCCGCATCCAGGATCTTCTGGGCAGGCACCATCACCCCGAGGTCGATCACTTCATAGTTGTTGCACTGCAGGACGACCCCGACGATGTTCTTGCCGATGTCGTGAACGTCGCCCTTCACCGTCGCCATGATGATCGTGCCGTTGGTGTCCTTATTTGCGGTGGTGCCGGACTCTTCCTTCTCCGCCTCGATGAAAGGCAGTAAGTAGGCAACGGCCTTCTTCATCACCCGGGCCGACTTCACCACCTGGGGCAGGAACATCTTGCCTGCGCCGAAGAGGTCACCGACGACGTTCATGCCGTCCATCAGCGGGCCCTCGATCACCTCGATCGGGCGACCGCCTGCGGCGGCAATCTCGGCCCGCAGTTCCTCGGTGTCGATATCGACGTCGGCGTCGATGCCCTTGACCAGGGCGTGCGTGATCCGCTCGCGGACCGGCAGGCTACGCCACTCCGCGGCTACCAGGTCAACCGAGGCCTGGTCCTTGCTGTTGAACCGTTCAGCGATCTCCAGAAGCCGCTCGGCCGCGTCCTCGCGACGGTTCAGGACGACGTCCTCGATCCGGTCCCGCAGCTCGGGGTCGATCGAGTCGTAGGGCACCAGCGCACCCGCGTTGACGATGCCCATGTCCAGGCCGGCCTTGATGGCGTGGAACAGGAACACCGAGTGGATCGCCTCGCGGACGGGGTTGTTGCCCCGGAACGAGAACGACACGTTCGAGATACCGCCGGAGATGTGCACCCCGGGAAGGTTCTCCTTGATCCAGGCGCAGGCCTCGATGAAGTCGATGCCGTAGGTCGCGTGCTCCTCGATCCCGGTCGCCAGTGCAAAGCAGTTGGGGTCGAAGATGATGTCCTCGGCCGGGAAGCCGACTTCTTCGGTCAGGATCCGGTAGGCACGCCCGCAGATCTCCTTACGGCGCTCCAGATTGTCGGCCTGGCCCTGCTCGTCGAAGGCCATCACGACGACGGCGGCGCCGAATTTGCGGCACAGCTGCGCCTCGCGGATGAACTTCTCCTCGCCCTCCTTCATGGAGATCGAGTTGACGATCGGCTTGCCCTGCACGTTCTTCAGGCCCGCCTCGATGACCTCCCACTTGGAGGAGTCGATCATCACCGGGACGCGGCTGATATCGGGCTCGGCCGCGATCAGCTTGGTGAACCGGTCCATGGCAGCGACGCCGTCGATCATGCCCTCGTCCATGTTGATGTCGATGACCTGCGCACCGACCTCGACCTGCTGCAGGGCGACCGACAGCGCGGTGTCGTAGTCCTCGGCCTTGATCAGGTTGCGGAACCGGGCGGACCCGGTGATATTGGTGCGCTCACCGATGTTCACGAACAGGGAGCCGTCGGTGATGTTGAGCGGCTCCAGGCCGGCCAGCCGGGTGGCCACCGGAATCTCCGGCACCTTCCGCGGCGGCGTGCCCTCGACGACCTTGGCGATATCGGCGATGTGCGCAGGCGTGGTTCCGCAGCAACCACCGACCAGGTTGACCAGGCCGGCGTCGGCGAACTCGGCGATGTAGCCGGCCTGACTCTCCGGGGACTCGTCGTATTCGCCGAAGGCGTTGGGCAGGCCGGCGTTCGGGTAGCAGGAGACGAAAGTGTCCGCGATGCGCGCCATCTCGGCGATGTAGGGCCTCATCTCCGGCGCGCCCAGGGCGCAGTTGAGGCCGACCGCGATCGGCTTCGCGTGCCTGACCGCGTTCCAGAATGCTTCGGTGACCTGGCCGGACAACGTCCGACCGGAAGCATCGGTGATGGTGCCCGAGATGATCACCGGCCAGCGGCGTCCGCGCTCCTCGAACAGCGTCTCGACGGCGAACACCGCCGCCTTGGCATTCAGCGAGTCGAAGATCGTCTCGATGATGATGAGGTCGGAACCACCGTCGATCAGCCCGTTGACGGCCTCGAGGTAGGCGCTGACCAGCTGGTCGTAGGAGACGTTGCGGGCTCCGGGGTCGTTGACGTCCGGCGAGATCGACGCGGTCCGCGTCGTCGGCCCCAGGGCGCCGGCGACGTAGCGGGGCTTCTCCGGGGTGCTGAACTCGTCGCAGGCCGCCCGCGCCAGGGCGGCGCCGGCGTAGTTCAGCTCGTAGCCCAGCTCCTCCATGCCGTAGTCGGAGAGCGAGACCGCGTTCGCGTTGAACGTGTTGGTCTCCAGGATGTCGGCGCCCGCCTCGAGGTACTCGCGGTGGATCCCCTCGATGATGTGCGGCTGCGTCAGGGTGAGCAGGTCGTTGTTGCCCTGAAGAGCGGTCGGCCACTCTATGAACCGCTCGCCGCGGTAGCCGGCCTCGTCCGGCCGGTCCCGCTGGATCGCCGTGCCCATCGCGCCGTCGATCACCATGATCCGCTGGCGCAGAAATGCCGTCAGTTCGTCGGTGCAGTCGGGGCGGATGTTCGGCTCTGAGGCGTTCACAGTGCACTCCTTCCATAGCGGAAGGCGTCCTTAACTCTGCCGAGCGTGGCGGATACCGGGAGGAACCCGGAACCGTTGCAACGCCTCTCGACCGAACAAGTCTACGTCGTCACCCGATCGACGTCTGGAACGCCCAACTCGTCGTGATCGACCCCGACCCGCTCGTCGGCGATGTCGTAGTCGCCCTGGAACTGGGTGCCCATCGCCCCGACGCCCACCAGGACACGCTGGGACAGGGCTCCAGCAGGTCGGTGTCGTAGGCGCGGTCGTTCGACGCAATCACAAAGACAGGGTTGTCGATCCTGGCAAACCAGCCCGGACCGCTGCGCCGCGTGTGCACTCCCCAACCCCCGACAGGCATTACGCTGAATTGGTGCCCCAGTCGGATGCCGATCTTCCCGAACTGCACAACACCATAGTGGTGGCGGCGTTCGAGGGCTGGAACGACGCCGGCGACGCCGCCAGCGACGCCCTCGAACACCTCGACGCCATGTGGGAAGCCGAGACGATCGTCGAGATCGACGACGAGGCCTACTTCGACTACCAGGTGAATCGGCCGGTGATCCGGCAGATCGACGGCGTCACCCGCGAACTCGTGTGGCCGTCAATGCGGATCTCGTACTGCCGCCCGCCGGGCTGCGACCGTGACATCGTGTTGATGCACGGCGTCGAGCCCAACATGCGCTGGCGCACGTTCTGCGCGGAGCTGCTCGCGATCGCCCAGAAGCTCGACGTCGACACCGTGGTGATCCTGGGCGCACTGCTGGCCGACACTCCGCACACCCGGCCGGTTCCGGTGTCCGGGGCCGCCTACTCCCCCGACTCGGCGAAGTACTTCGGACTCGAGGAGACCCGGTACGAGGGTCCCACGGGTATCGCCGGGGTGTTTCAGGACGCCTGTGTGGCCGCCGGCATCCCCGCGGTGACGTTCTGGGCCGCTGTCCCGCACTACGTGTCGCAGCCACCCAACCCCAAGGCCACCGTCGCCCTGCTCCGCCGCGTCGAGGACGTGCTGGACATCGAGGTGCCGCTGGGCGATCTACCGCAACAGGCCGAGGAGTGGGAGGAGGCGGTCACCGAGATGACCGCCGAGGACGAGGAAATCGCCGAGTACGTGCAGTCGCTGGAAGAACGCGGCGACGCCGAGGTCGACATGACCGAGGCGCTGGGCAAGGTCGACGGCGACGCGCTCGCCGCCGAATTCGAGCGCTACCTGCGCCGCCGCGGCCGCTGACTTTCCGCGCCGAGAGGAGTCGGCCGTACACGAAACCCGGGGACGGGTGGAGCTCGGCGGTCTGGCGGAAGCGGGTCAGGTGGTCGGCCCGGCACCAGCTCTTCAGAAAATCGCGGGCCGCGGTGAAGCCGCCGGGGACACGCACGCTCGCGTGAGCCGGTTACAGCTCGATGCCGAGCAGGACGGCGACGCACGCGCGCACCAGGCCCGGCGACTGCGTGTCATGGCCACCGTACTCCAGTGCGTCCGTCGCCCAACCATCAAGGGCAGCAAGCGCTTTCGGCGTATCGAGATCGTCGGCCAGATACTGGCGCACCCGGGAGATGACATCGGCCGCGTCCGGACCGGCCGGCAGCGCCGTCGCCGCGCGCCACCGGTCCAACCGGCCTTGGGCGTCGGCGAGCAGTCGCGCGCTCCAGTAGCGGTCGCTGCGGTAATGGCCCGCGAACAGGCCGAGCCGGATCGCCCCCGGGTCGACACCGTCGGCGCGCAGTTGCGACACCAGCACCAGATTGCCCCGGCTCTTGGACATCTTGCGCCCGTCCCAGCCGATCATCCCGGCATGGACGTAATGCCGCGCGAAACGCCGCTGCGCCGTTACGGATTCGGCATGCGCCGCGGAGAACTCGTGGTGCGGGAAGATCAGGTCGCTGCCGCCGCCCTGAACATCGAAACCCATCCCGAGGCGGGTGACCGCGATCGCCGAGCACTCGACATGCCAGCCGGGCCGGCCGGGACCGAACGGTGCGGGCCAGCTCGGTTCGCCCGGCCGAACCGCGCGCCACACCAGGGCGTCGAGTTCGTCGGCCTTGCCGGCACGGTCCGGGTCGCCACCGCGTTCGGCGAACAGCGCGCGCATCGTCTCGTGGTCGTAACCTGACTCGTAGCCGAACTGAACGGTGGCATCGGCCCGGAAGTAGACATCCGGGTATCGCGCGTCGTCGACGACGTAGGCCGAACCGGACGCCAGCATCTTCTCCACCATCTCGATTACCTCGGGGATGGCGTCGGTAGCGGCCACGTAGTCGCGCGGCGGCAGCACCCGCAGTGCGGTCATGTCGTCGCGGAACAGCTGGATCTCGCGGGCACCGAGGTCGCGCCAGTCGACGCCGTCGCGCTCGGCCCGCTCGAACAGCGGGTCGTCGACGTCGGTGATGTTCTGCACGTAGTGCACGTCGTGACCGGCGTCGAGCCAGAGCCGGTTGACGAGGTCGAACGCCAGGTAGGTCGCGGCGTGGCCGAGGTGGGTGGCGTCGTAGGGCGTGATGCCGCAGACGTACATGGTGGCGGTCTGCCCGGGCGATACCGGGCGGACCTGCCGGTCCGCGGTGTCGTACAGCCGTAGCTGCGGACCACGTCCGGGCAGTTCCGGAACGACCGGCACGGGCCACGATTGCATGGGGTCCAATGTATTAGTAACGGATTCCGTCCGGACCGCCCGCCGACCGGATGGCCCGCAGGAGCACGTCGGCGAACTCCGCGCGGCACATCAGCAGGTCGGGCAGATAGGGATCGGGCCGGTTGTAGAGCATCGGCGACCCGTCCAGCCGCGACGCGTGCATGCCGGCCGCCAGCACCACCCCGGCCGGCGCGGCCGAGTCCCACTCCCACTGCCCGCCGGCGTGGATGTATGCGTCGACGTCGCCGCGCACCACGGCCATCGCCTTGGCGCCGGCCGAGCCGATCCGGACCATTTCGAAGTCCAGCAGGTCGGCCATCCGGTACAGCACCTGTGGCGGGCGGTTGGCACTGGCGGTGATGCGGATCGGCGCACCCGGATCCTTGCGCTCGCCCGCGGTGACGGTGTCGCTGCGATACACCTCCCCGCGCGCGGGCAGTGCCACGACGGCGTCGGTGATCGTGCCGTCCGGGCCGCCGGTGCGCTGCCACAGCGCGATGTGCACCGCCCAGTCCTCGCGGTGCGGGGTGGAGAACTCGCGGGTGCCGTCGACCGGGTCGATGATCCACACGCGGTCCGACCGCAGCCGGGCCAGGTTGTCCGGGGCCTCCTCGGACAGCACCGCATCGTCCGGCCGTTCGGCGCGTAATCCCTTGATCAGGAGCGTATTTGCCCGCATGTCGCCGGTGTCGCCGAGCTCCCACGGGTATTCGAAGCCGATCTCCTCGCGCATCGACAGCAACAGCTTCCCGGCGTCGACGGCCAGATCCGCGGCGAGCGCCGCGTCGGACGATTGGTCGGGGACGGCGCTCACCGTCCCAGTATCCCCTCGGCGTTGCGCGGACCCGACGCTGCCCGTGCCGACCCACCCGCGCGGCACGCCGACACCGGTAGTCTGCATTGCGGGCGGGCCGATTCCGACCTCGGAGCGCAGTGGAGGCAAAGTGGCGAACATCGTCAAACGACTTCACCCGGTGTTGGTCGGCACGCTGGCGGTGGCGGCGGTCGGGTGCTCGTCACACCAGGAGCCCCAACTCGAAGGCAGCACGTGGCAGTTGGTGAGCATCCAGTCGATGGATGACGCCCAGGGCAGCACCCCGGTGCCCGATCCGAGCAAGTTCACGGTGACCTTCGACAAGGACGGGCAGGCGTTCTTCCAACTCGACTGCAACCGCGGCAGCGGCGGCTACGAACTGGAACCCGCCGGCGACGGCACCGAGGGCAATCTGAAGTTCGGCCCGATCGCGACGACCATGATGATGTGTCCGCAGCCGTCCCTGGACCAGCAGGTGGGCAAGGCGCTTGATGGCGTGCGCACCTACCTGGTCAAGGACGGCCAGTTGCACCTTTCACAGGTGGCCGATGGCGGAGTGCTCACCTGGCGCCGGGCCTGACGGACGTTCGTCACTCAGGTGCCCGCAAATGTAGCGCCACGGCGGATTCTGCTCGACATTCCGCAGTGGTGTCACATCCGGCGACGCCATTCTCAGCCGGCCACCTTCACCCGGGTGCCCGCGGTGCCCCGCACGATCTGATCGATGTCGGCCAGTGAACCGATGACCGCCTCGTTGCCGGTGGCCCGGGCGAACTCGCAGGCCGCCGACACCTTGGGTCCCATCGAACCTTTTGGCAGGTCCATGCCCGCCATCTCGTCCGGCGTCACCGATCCCAACCTTTCCTGGTCCGGCTTTCCCCAGTTGAGATAGACACCATCGACATCGGTGGCGATGACGAGCAGGTCGGCTTCGAGTTCCTGAGCCAGCAGCGAGGCCGCCAGGTCCTTGTCGATGACGGCCTCGACGCCCTGCAGCTTGCGGTCTTTGTCGTACATCGTCGGGATGCCGCCACCGCCGGCGCACACGACGATCACACCGGCCTCGACGAGCATCCGAATCGGGCGAATCTCGAAGATGCGCTTGGGTTTCGGGCTCGCCACCACCCGCCGGAACTTGTCGCCGTCGGGAGCGATCGACCACCCTTCCTCGGCGGCCAGCTTCTCGGCGGTCTCCTTGTCGTAGATCGGGCCGATCGGTTTGGTGGGATTGGCGAAGGCGGGATCGGCAGGATCCACTTCGATCATGGTCAGCATTGTGGCCAGCGGCTGCTCGAACGGCAACAGGTTGCCCAGTTCCTGTTCGATGACGTAGCCGATCATCGCGTCGGTCTGGGCACCGAGCACGTCGAGCGGATACGGTTCGACCTCGGTGTACGCCGCGGCCTGCAGCGCCAGCAGACCCACCTGCGGGCCGTTGCCATGGGCGATGACGAGTTGGTTGCCGTCGGCCACCTTGGCGATCCGCTCGGACGCCAGGCGGATGTTCGCCCGCTGGTTCTCCGCAGTCATCGGCTGCCCGCGCTGCAGCAGCGCGTTACCGCCGAGGGCGATCACGATTCGCATGGCTGTCTCCCGGCCCGCTCAACCCAGCGCGGCCACGAGGACCGCCTTGATTGTGTGCATCCGGTTCTCGGCCTGTTCGAACGCGAGGTTGTCCGGGCTCTCGAAGACGTCCTCGGTGACCTCGACACCGTTCTTCAGGTCGGGGTACTGATCGGCGATCTGCTTGCCCACCTTGGTCTCCGAGTTGTGGAACGCCGGCAGGCAGTGCATGAACTTCACCCGCGGGTTGTCCGCCGCCTTCATCAGCTTCGCGTTCACCTGGAACGGCATCAGCTCGCCGATACGCTCCCCCCAGCTCTCGATGGGCTCACCCATCGACACCCAGACGTCGGTGTGGATGAAGTCGACGCCCTTGACCGCCTCGACCGGGTCGTCGGTGACGGTCATCCGCGCCCCGGACTCCTTGGCGAAGCCCTCGCACAACTTGACGTGTTCCTGCGCCGGCTGCAGGTGCTTGGGTGCGCCGATACGCACATCCATGCCGAGCTTGGCCCCGATCATCAGCAGCGAGTTCGCCATGTTGTTGCGGCCGTCGCCGACGTAGGCGTAACTGATCTCGTTCAGCGGCTTGGGACAGTGCTCGGTCATGGTGAGCACGTCGGCGAGCATCTGGGTGGGGTGGAACTCGTTGGTCAGGCCGTTGAAGACGGGCACACCGGCGTACTCGGCGAGTTCGTCGACGATCTCCTGGCCGGCGCCGCGGTACTCGATGGCGTCGTACATCCGGCCCAGCACCCGGGCGGTGTCCTTCATCGACTCCTTGTGCCCGATCTGCGACGACGTCGGGTCGATGTAGGTGACGTGGGCGCCCTCGTCGTGCGCGGCCACCTCGAACGCACAGCGGGTGCGTGTCGAGGTCTTCTCGAAGATGAGGGCGATGTTCTTGCCCTCGAGGTTGCGGGGCCGCACACCGGCGTACTTCAGGCGCTTGAGGTCACGGGACAGGTCGAGCAGGTACAGGATCTCGCGCTCGCTGTGGTGGGCGAGGCTGAGGAAGTGGCGGTTGCGCAGGCTGAAACCCATTTTCGTTGTCTCCTTTGACGTTTCGAACGCGGAAGTGGCGTCGAGATGAATCAGTAGGCCGGGTCGCGCAGGATCGGGCAGGTCATGCACCGGCCGCCGCCGCGGCCGCGGCCCAGTTCGCTGGCGTCGATGGTGATGACCTCGATGCCGGCCTTGCGCAGCGCGGTGTTGGTCAGCGTGTTGCGGTCGTAACCGATAACCACACCGGGTTCGACGGCGACGACGTTGTTGGCGTCGTCCCACTGCTCGCGCTGAATGCCGTAGATGTCTCCGGCGGTCTCGACGACCTTGAAGTTCACCCCGAGGGCCTCACTGATGGTCTCCACCAGACCCTTCGTCTCATGGTGGACGGACATGCCGCCGGGAACGCTGCTGTCGGGCCGCAGGGTGATCGGTTCGATGTTGTCGACGATGGGTGCGAACGCGGTCAGCACGTCGTGGTTGCAGAACGTGAAGACGGTGTCCAGGTGCATCGCCGAGCGGGTCTTGGGCAGCGCGGCGACGATGACCCGCTCGGCGGCCTCGGCATCGAAGAGGTTGCGGGCCACCAGCGCGATGGCCTGCCGGGAGGACCGCTCGCCCATGCCGATCACCACGGTGGCATTGCCGATCGGCATCACGTCGCCACCCTCGAGGGTGGCCGCACCATGGTCGTAGGGCTTCCCGTCGGGGTCACCCAACCACACGTTGTAGTCGTCGTCGGCGAAGGCCGGATGGAAGTTGTACACCGCGGTGGTCAGCAGGGTCTCCTGTTGCCGCGCCGGCCAGTACATCGGATTCAGCGTGACGCCGTGGAAGATCCACGACGAGTTGTCCCGCATGAACTGCGTGTTGGGCAACGGCGCGATCACGAATCCGGCGGGTTCGGTCTCGGCGAACACACTGAGGAACGGCCCGGCCACGTCCTTGGGAATGTCGTGGAAGGCGATCCCGCCGATCAGATACCGGGCCAGGGCTGTCGCCGCCATCTCCTCGAGCCACGGCCGCATCTCACGGCTGATGTTCGGGCCGACCAGATAGTCGGTGAGCCGGCGGTCGAGCACCCACGCGCGAGCCGTCTGGTCCTTGAGCACCTCGGCCAGGCAATCCTGCAGGTCGAGCACTTCCACGCCGCGGTCCTCCATCTTCGACACGAAGTCGAAGTGGTCGCGGCGGGCCTGCGCGAGCCAGATCACGTCGTCGAACAACAGCTCCGCGCTGTTCTCCGGGGTCAGTCGCTGGTGGGCCAGATCGGGCTGGCAGACCATGACACGTCGTAGCTTGCCGATCTCCGACCACACACCCACTCGGGTTTCGGTGGACGCGTTTGCAGCCATCAGGCTTTCCTTTCATTGTCGAGGGGGTCAGAGAACGTTGATTGCGGAGACGATCCGGATGATGCCGGGCACCGCGGCGACGGCGACAACGCCGAAGATGATCCATTCGACCGTGGTGAAAATCGGCTGGTTCTTCTCCCGGCGCGCCCACACGTAAAGGATGGTGCCGACGAGGTAGAAGACCGCCGCGGTCAGCAGATACTCCAGGCCGCCCGCGATCACCAGCCAGATGGCGTAGATCAGGGCGATGGCACCGATGACCAGGTCCTTGGTTCGCCCCTCGCCGTTGCCGTAGGTCTCACCGCGGACCGCCAGCAGCACCTGGTAGGCCGCCGACCACAGGTAGGGCAGCAGGATCAGCGAGGTGGCCAACAAAACCAGTTCGAGATAGGTGCTCTCCGCGAACAGCGTCAGGATCAGCACCACCTGAATGCACGCGTTGGTCAACCACAGCGCCGACGCCGGCGAACCGTGCGCGTTCTCGCGGGCGAACGTCTCCGGCAGCACGGCCTGCTGCGCGGGGATGCGTAGGATTTCCGCGCACAGCATCACCCAGGCGATCAGCGCGCCGAGCAGGGAAACGATAAGGCCGATCGAGATGAAGCCGGCGCCCCAGCCGCCCACCTGTTCCTTCATCAGCCCAGCCATCGACGGGTCGGGCAGGCCTGCCAACTTTGCCTGCGCCATCAGGCCATAGGACAGGAAGTTCACCAGCAGCAGCAGGGCCAGCACGCCGAGGAAACCGATCACGGTGGCCTTGCCGACGTCCTTGCGGCTCTTGGCGCGCTGCGAGTACACCGCCGCGCCCTCGATGCCGATGAACACCCAGACGGTGACCAGCATCATGTTCCTCACCTGGGTCATCGTGCTGCCGAGCGGTTCACCGTCGATATCGGTCGCGCGGCCCCAGATGTCCGCGCTGAACAGTCCAGCGTTGAACCCGATGACGGCGATCACGATGAACGTCAGGATCGGCACGATCTTGGCGATCGTCACGACGACGTTGACCGCGGCCGCCGTCTGCACACCGCGCAGGGTCATGAAGTGCACGACCCACAACAAGATCGAGGCACCGACGATCGCCGGCACCGTGGTGCCGTCCGTGAAGGTCCCGGGGAAGAAGTAGTTCAGGGTGGCCAACAGCAGCACCAGGTAGGCGACGTTGCCCATCCAGGCTGACGCCCAGTAGCCGAACGCGGAGGTGAAACCGACGTAATTGCCGAAGCCCGCGCGCGCGTATCCGTAGACACCGCCGTCTATTTCCGGCTTTCGCGCGGCCAGGGTCTGGAACACGAAGGCCAACGTCAACATGCCGACACCGGTGATCGCCCAGCCGATCAGCAGCGGTCCGGGGGCGGCGCTGCCGGCCATCTGGGACGGCAGGGCGAAGATGCCGCTGCCGATCATCGAGCCGACGACGATTGCCGTCAGGGCGGACAACCCCAGAAGGGGCGGGGCCGCCCCTACGCTCTTCTCGGTCGACCTGGAGACGTCGATGTCCGACACGGGCACTCCCTCTATCCTGCTCTGTTGTGACTTGAGTCACTTCCGAGCGTAGCTGTGGCCGGTTGCAAGTCACTGCCGATCGACCCAGATCGACACCGGGAGTTAAGGCGGGGTTCAGCGGCGGCCCTTCGCCCAATCGGCGTTGCCGCGAAAAGTTGCTGTACTACAACGGGTTTGGGATGTGCTACGTCAGAACGCCGGCCAGGGGATCGCACGGTGCCGGTCCGGTCCGGGCATCACCGGATTGTCCAGCAACTCGCGCGCACGCCGTCGCAGTACCCTGACCTCGCCCGCCGAGACATGCTCGGCGAGCTCGTCGAAGAGTCCGTCGCCAATGGCGTCGGCGAGTCCGGCGACCGCTTCGAGCGTGTCGTCGTCGACCGGCTTTCCGGCCCAGCCCCACAGCACGGTGCGCAACTTGTCCTCGACGTGCAGGCAGAGTCCGTGATCCACGCCGTACACGCCGCCGTCGACCCCACGCAGGATGTGACCGCCCTTGCGGTCGGCGTTGTTCACCAGGACGTCGAACACCGCCATCCGGCGCAACGCGACGTCGTCGGCGTGGATCAGCATCACCTCGTCGCCGGCGAGGTCGTAGGCCCGCAGCACCGACAGGTAACCCGTGGGCACCCGCCCCGCGGGACACACATCGACCAGATCCGTACCGGCCGCGCGCTGTGCGGCTTCGTCGCCGCCGTCGCCGGGCTGGTCCACCCACAGCTGCAACATGCCGCTGCCGGCCGGCCCGTCCCTGATGACGGTGTGCGGCACGATGTGCCAGCCCAGCGCCTCGGACACCAGGTAGGCAGCCGCTTCGCGGCCGGCCAGCGTGCCGTCGGGAAAGTCCCACAACGGGCGCTCCCCGGCCACCGGCTTGTACACACAGTGCACGGTGGTGCCGTCGCGCTGCGCCTGGCACAGGAAGGTGGCGTTGCTGGCCGAGCGAATCCGGCCCAGCACCGTCAGATCCCCATGCCGCAGGACACCTCCGATGTCGGGATCGCCCGGCGGCCGGTCATCTCGCGGCCCATCACTCCGCGGGGTCATCGTCTGACCCGAACGCCGACCGGTGATACCCGTTGGTGCGTGCGCAGATATGGCCCTCGGGGTCCAGCGGCTCGTCGCACAGCGGACACGGCGGTCGCCCGGCCGAGATCACCCGCACCGAACGGTTGGCGAACTGGCGCGCGGACTCCGGCGTCAGGAACACCCGGACCGCATCGGGGCCCTCCTCGGCATCGTCGAGCACCACCGAGGCGTCGAACTCGGTGTCGGTGACCGCAAGGAGCTCTACCACGACGGCCTGCGCTTCGGAGTCCCAGCCCAGGCCCATCGTCCCGACCCTGAACTCGGCATCCACCGGGCTGACCAGCGGGCTCAGGTCTGCCACGTCGTCGGTTTCCGGCGGCAGTGGAGTACCGAACCGCCGGTTGACCTCGACGAGCAGCGCGCCGATCCGCTCGGCCAGCACCGCCAACTGCTGTTTCTCCAGGATCACCGATATCACTCGGGCGTCGTGCACAGCCTGCAGATAGAACGTCCGATTGCCGGGTTGCCCAACGGTCCCGGCGACGAAACGGTCGGGTGTGCGGAAGACGTGAATTGCGCGGGCCATGACCCTTCCAAAATAGCGGTTGAACGCCTCGATCAGGCGGTTGAACCACCGACGGCGGCGTCGCCGGACGGCTCCGGCGACACTGCCGACAGCACGGCCGCCAGTGCCGCGCCGGTGTGATTGACATGCACCACGAAGGGCCGCAGGGGGGTGTAGCGGATCACGCTCATCGACCCCGGATCGGCGGTGATCCGCTGGAAACTGTCCAGATGGCTGCCCAGCGCGTCGGCGACGACGGACTTGATGACGTCACCGTGCGTGCACGCCACCCACAACGCATCGGCGCCGTGTTCTTCGGCCAACCGGCGGTCGTGTTCACGCACGGCGCAAACCGCGCGGGCCTGCACCGCCGCCAATCCCTCCCCGCCCGGGAAAACCGCCGCGCTGGGTTGCTGCTGGACTACCGACCACAGTGATTCGGAGACCAGTTCGGAAAGCTTGCGGCCCGTCCATTCGCCGTAGTCGACCTCGGTGAGTCGATCGTCGACGGTCGGCTCCAGTCCGAGGTGGGCGGCCAGCGGTTCCAGGGTGCGCCGGCAGCGCTGCAACGGCGAGGAGACCAGCGCCCGGATCGGCAACCCGCCGACCCGGTCCACCACGGCATCGGCCTGCTCGAGCCCCAAGGCGTCGAGGTCCACACCCTCCGACCGGCCGGCCAGCGTGTGCGCAGAGTTCGACGTGGACCGACCGTGCCGCAGCAGGATGACGGTCATCTGACGTCACCGGCGGGCATCAAACGCCGCTCCTCCGCATCGCTCGTCCCTCGCTCTGCATCGTCACCGGCGGGCATCAAACGCCGCTCCTCCGCATCGCTCGTCCCTCGCTCTGCATCGTCACCGGCGGTCACGTCGCGGCCACCACGCCGGTCGCCAGCAGTGCGAGAACAGCCCCTCCGAACAGGATTCGGTAGCCGACGAACCAGTACATGCTGTGGCTGACCAGGAACTTCAGGAACCACGAAATGGCGGCGAAACCCACCAGGAAGGCGATCACGACCGAGACCAGCAGCTGTGGCCCGGTGGCACTCATGCCCTCCCGCACCGGTGCGAACGCGTCCGGCAGCGAGAACAGCCCGGAGGCGAAGACGGCGGGAACGGCCAGCAGGAAGCCGAACCGGGCGGCCAGCTCGCGATCCAGCCCGAGGAACAGACCGGCGCTGATGGTCGCCCCCGACCGGGACACTCCGGGAACCAGCGCCAGGCACTGCGCCAGCCCGACGATGACACCGTCGCGCCAGCTCAGCTGTTCGGTGTGGCGGGTCTGCCGGCCGACGTACTCAGCCACGGCGATGACCAGCGCGAACACGATCAGCGCGGTGGCCACGATCCACAGGTTGCGCACGCCGCTGCGGATGACGTCCTTGAACAACAGCCCGAAGACCAGGATCGGGATGGTGCCGATGATGACGTACCAGCCCATCCGGTAGTCGATGTCGCCGCGGCGCGCCTTGTCGGAGATACCGGCGAACCAGGCGCACACGATGCGCCAGATGTCTTTGGCGAAATAGATCAGGACGGCCGACTCGGTGCCCAGTTGTGAAACCGCGGTGAAAGACGCCCCGGCGTCATCGGAAAAGAACAGCCGCGAGGTGATTGCCAGATGGCCCGATGACGACACCGGCAGGAACTCCGTCAGACCCTGAACAACCGACAGAACGATGACCTGCAGCCACGACATCGACGATGTCACCACAGCGCTATCCACAACGATGAACGTACAGACGCCCGTCCGAAGGGCGTCGGGAGGGCGCTGGCAACACGAAATGGCACGGGAAGAGGCTATTTCGTATCCGAGAAGCCCGTTTCAGACAGGTTGGGCAACGCTGACGGCGTCGCGTACGGCGGCCACTATGCTGCGCTCGTCTCTCAGATCGATCCCGCGCACACTGCGGCGCGCACTGGCCACGATGTCCTCGGCCTGGGGAACGGGACCAGCCAGCCGCGGGCGGTACACCTCGACGACCAGGGTGTGGTGTTCGAGGTGGAATGAGAAGCTTCGACCATCGCCGAGTGCGCCGAACCCGCTTGCGTGGACGCCCGTGGTGATGTCCTCGACAACGAATTCCGGTCCGTTTGTCTCACCGTCCGCGGCCGCTGCCATGGGGCAAAACATACCCAGTGTGATGGCCGCAGTGGGCTGGACGACCGAATTTCCCCGGCCAATTCCCTGGGCACTCGTTGGCCACCCGTTGCCTACAATCGGCGTTTCACCCCTTTTTCCGGAGAGGACGCGATGCCATCCGACGTCAGGTCCGCGATCAGGTGCCTGCTCACCGGCTGGATTTCGGCAGTTCTCCTGTTCACGGGTTGCTCGTCGAAGGCGGTGCCGACCGGGCCCGCGCCGGTCGGACCGGCCAGCGCGGCGAGGGCACCCACCCCTGTCGCGACACCGGCCGGAAGCGTTCGCCAACTCGGCGGGCATCCCGCCGCGGCATGCGTCGACCCCGCCACCTCCGCCCTGGTGGTGCTCTCCGGGGCCGGTGCAGGCGACCCGGACACACTGACGGTGTTCAGCGTGGATCCGGCGCCGGCCCGGGTCATCACGCTGCCGTCACCCGCCACCGGCCTGGTCTGTGACGGCCCGGGCCGCGCCCTGGCCCCCACGGGAGGCGGCTATTTCGGTGTCGACCTTCGTGCCGGCACGGCCGAACGTATCGACGTCGACGGCGCGGCGGAAACCGATTTCACGGCGATCGCGCGCCGTGGCGACGGCCGCCTGGTGCTCGGTGACGCCGACGGGTCGGTGTTCGTACTCGGCTCTGCCACCGCTGTGGCGCATCGGGACAAGCTGTTCTCACGGGTGGATTCGATTGTGACCCAACAGAACACGGCTGTCGTCCTGGACCGCGCGCAGACCTCGGTGACCGCAGTGGGCATCGACGGCAAGCCGCGGCAGGCGTTGCGTGCCGGCGAGGGGGCCACCACCATGGTCACCGACGGCGCGGGCCGGGTACTCGTCGCCGACACCCGGGGCGGGGAGTTGCTGGTGTTCGGGGTGGATCCGCTGATTCTGCGCCAGCGCTTCCCAGTGCACGGGTCGCCGTACGGCCTGGCCGGTTCGCAGCGGCTGGCCTGGGTGTCACAAACCGCGACCAACACCGTCATTGGTTACGATCTGGCCACCGGAATACCTGTGGAGAAGGTGCGTTACCCGACCGTGCAGCAACCGAACATCCTGTCGTACGACCACGCCGCCGGCACCCTGTATGTGGTGTCCGGGTCCGGTGGCGGGGTTCAGGTGATCGAACACGCTGGGCCGCCGCAGTGACGGCGAACGGCCGCGGGCCCGTCGCGGGCAGGATGCCACCGGGGTGGGATGTCGAGGATTGCGACGACTACGAGTGGGTGCCGCTGCGCCTGCCGCCGGACGTCAACCGCGTCACCGCGTCCACCCGATTGTCCATCGAAGCGGAGTACCGCGGCTGGGAGCTGACCAAGGTGCGGCTCTACGCCGACGGTACCCGGCGGGTGTTGTTGCGCCGCAACAAGACCCGCGTCCAGAATCCGTACGCCGGCGATCTGCCGGGGCTGTAGGTGGTCGACGTGTCGACGTATTCCGCGCTCCGGCGGGCGCTGTTCCTGGCGCCGCCGGAACGCATCCACTCCCTGGTGTTCGCCGGTCTGCGCGCTGCTACCCGGCCGGCCATGCTGCGCCGCCGCGCCGAACGTGCGCTGGGACCCAGCGATCCCGCACTGGCCAGCACCGTGTTCGGTGTCCGGTTTCCGGGGCCGATGGGGCTGGCGGCCGGGTTCGACAAGGACGGCCGGGGGGTGGACACCTGGGGTGCCCTGGGCTTCGGTTACGCCGAGATCGGCACCGTGACCGCGCAGGCGCAACCGGGAAACCCAGCCCCCCGACTGTTCCGGTTGCCGGCGGATCGCGCACTGCTGAACCGCATGGGCTTCAACAACCGCGGCGCCGGCGCACTGGCCCTGCGGCTCGCGCGGCACTCCCCCGGCATCCCGTTGGGCGTCAACATCGGCAAGTCCAAGGTCACACCCCCCGAGAGCGCTGTGGAGGACTACCGGTCCAGCGCCCGCCTGCTCGGACCGTTGGCCACCTACCTGGTGGTCAACGTGAGCTCACCGAACACACCGGGTCTGCGTGACCTGCAGGCTGTCGAGTCACTGCGCCCCATCCTGGCCGGCGTGCTGGCCGAGACGTCGACGCCGGTGCTGGTGAAGATCGCACCGGACCTGCCCGACTCGGACATCGACGCAATCGCCGATCTGGCAGTCGAACTGGGCCTGGCCGGCATTGTCGCCACCAACACCACGATCTCCCGGGACGGTCTACGCACCCCGGGGGTCGACCAACTCGGCTCCGGCGGGGTGTCCGGCCCCCCCGTCGCCCAGCGCGCACTGGAGATCCTGCGCCGGCTGTACGCGCGCGTCGGCGACCGATTGGCGCTGATCAGCGTCGGCGGTATCGAGACCGCCGACGACGCGTGGGAACGCATCGTCGGCGGCGCCTCGCTGTTGCAGGGCTACACCGGCTTCGTCTACGGCGGCGGGCTGTGGGCCAAGCACATTCACGACGGCATCGCGCGCCGCCTGCACGCCGGCGGGTTCGCGTCGCTGTCCGACGCGGTGGGGTCGGCCGCACGCTGACCGCACCGCGCGAGTGTGCGCAATTCGCGGGTTTTACCCGGCTTGTCGGGCGGGGACGCGCACGCTCACGCAAGAACAGGTGGGGCTAATTCTGCTCGTAAGTGCCGTAAATGGTGGCGCGCGCAATGGCTTTCATGAACAGGTTGAACCCCAGGAACGCCGGGGACGCGTCCTCGGTCAGGTCCAGCTTCTCCACGCCCACCGCGTGGACCGCGACGATGTAGCGGTGCAGTCCGTGGCCGGTCGGCGGCGCGGCCCCCAGGAAACGGCGGAGCCCGCCGTCGTTGACCAGGGTCACGGCGTCTCCGGGCAGTATGCTGCCGTCACCGATGCCCGCCGGCAGGTCGGTGACGGTTGCGGGCAGGTTGGCCACGGCCCAGTGCCAGAACCCGGAGGCCGTCGGCGCGTCCGGGTCGTACATGGTGACGGCGAAGCTGCGGGTCTCCTCCGGGAATCCCGACCAGCTCAGTTGCGGTGAGACGTCCTGCCCCCCGGCCCCGAAGATACCGCTGACCTGGGCATTGCCCAACGGCTGACCGTCGGTGATGGATTTCGAGGTGAGCGTGAACCCCGGCAATTCGGGGAGGAACGAGTAGGGATCGTAGGGAAAAGCCATGTGCGAGTTGTCCTTTCGATTAACAGTTCTGCAGAAAGTGTTCGAGAACCTCGGTGCCGAACAGCAGCGAGTCGACGGGCACCCGTTCGTCGACACCGTGGAACAGCGCCGCGAAGTCCAGGTCCGGCGGCAGCCGCAGCGGGATGAAACCGAAGCAGCGGATACCTAACCGGGCGAAGTGCTTTGCATCGGTGCCACCGGAGAGCATGTACGGCACGGTGCGGGCATCCGGGTCGGCGGCGAGCAGGGCCGTGTTCATGGCGTCCACCAGATCGCCGTCGAAAGTTGTTTCGTAGGAAGGGAGTTCGGTCACCCATTCACGGGTGATGCCAGGGCCGATGATCTCATCCACCTCGCGTTCGAAGGCGGCCTGCCGACCCGGTACCACACGACAGTCCAGGACCGCCTCGGCCGTGGCCGGGATGACGTTCGCCTTGTAGCCGGCCTTGAGCATCGTCGGGTTGGCGGTGTCGCGCAAGGTGGCCCCGATGATGCGGGCGATGGGACCGAGTTTTGCGATCGCACCCTCGAGATCCGGGGAGTCGGGGTCGAAGCTGTGGCCGGCCTCCTCGGCAACCGCGGCCAGGAAGTCGGCGACGGCGTCGTGCACCACGATCGGGAACCGGTGGCGGCCCAGCTTGGCGACCGCCTCGGCGACGGCAGTGACGGCGTTGTCGTCGTGCACCATCGAGCCGTGGCCGGCGTGTCCGCGTGCCGTGAGCCGCATCCAGAGCATGCCCTTCTCGGCCGTCTCGATCAGGTACAGCCGGCGCTCGCCGCCGTCGCGGCGCGGCACGGTCAGCGAGAAGCCGCCCACCTCGCCGACCGCCTCGGTGACACCCTCGAACAGGTCGGGCCGGTTCTCGACGAGCCACCTGCAGCCGTACTTGCCGCCGGCCTCCTCGTCGGCGACAAAGGCGAACACCAAGTCCCGGGGCGGCACCATGCCGGAACGCTTGAAGTGCCGAGCGACCGCAATCATCATCCCGACCATGTTCTTCATGTCGATTGCGCCGCGGCCCCAGACGTAGCCGTCCTCGACCACGCCGGAGAACGGGTGCACACTCCAGTCGGCCGCTTCGGCGGGCACGACGTCGAGATGGCCGTGGACCATCAACGCCCCCCGCGACCTGTCCGCCCCGTCCAGACGCGCAAACACATTGGCCCGCCCGGGCGCCCCAGACTCGACATAGGTGGTCCGGTAGCCAACCTCCTCTAGTTGTTCGGCGACCCAGCGCGCGCAGGGTTCCTCCCCCTTGGTGGTCTCGAGCTCCCCGGTGTTGGAGGTGTCGAACCGGATCAGGGCGCTGACGAGGTCGACCACCTCGTCGACGGCGCGGGCGGGTTGGGGCACGCCCCTTTCCTACCATCTGCGCGCGGGCTGGGTTTGGGCCAACCCAGTTCGATCCGATAGCCTTAGCTGCCCCGAGTCGCAAGGCTTGGCAGGTCCGAGTGGCGGAATGGCAGACGCGCTAGCTTGAGGTGCTAGTGCCCTATTAACGGGCGTGGGGGTTCAAGTCCCCCCTCGGACACATCCGGCGACACGACTCAAGTCCGCCGTCGCCTTGACTCGTCGCAGATCTGGATCGTAATCAAGACGCAGACCCAGGCTCCCCTACACCTGCACGCGTTCCGTCCCGGCACACACCAACGTCGGTGAGCTATTGCGCTATGTAGCGCAGGCCCGCTCCGTCGGCATACATGCGGTAGGTCCGCTCGACCACCAAAGATGTCGCAGGGTCAGGTTCGAGGCGGTGAAGCCGCTGTCCAAGATTTGCCTTGGCAAAGTTCGGGTGGGGGCCGGCATCGACGATGCCTGTAACCGTAGGGTGGTCGACCACCGAGATATCTGGTCGTGTCCTGCGCGAGTGCTGACATCGTCGTACGGACGCGCATCTGAACGACATCCAGTTGTGTCGATTTCGCAACTTCGTTGGCTTTGTCCTTCCTGATCGTGATCGCGCCCGATCGAGCGCTTGCATCAGTTCAGAGGGACAAATCGGACATTGCTACGGACATTCCGAGACAGTTCGGACATGCGCCGGGGCAATTGAGACAAAGCTCCGGACATTGCCCCAACACTTCGAGATTGCCGATTCGAGACAGCGACTGTGGGATAAACCGACGGCCACCGCCCGATCCGATGCCTGCCGAGTGCAGTGAGGAGCCCGTCTGGACGTAGGGCAGCGAGCGGGTGACCCCCGTGAATCGGCGTTGTCGCGCCAAGCCCGAGTGGTGGCCTGGGTCGGCGTCGAATCCGGCGAAGATCAAA
>CAYLWH010000068.1:0-23178 GCA_964387245.1 uncultured Mycobacterium sp. | reverse complement strand
GGGGCAAGGACATTGCGATGGTGTTCCAGGAGCCCGGGGCCGGCACTGGATCCGCAGCCAGCCCGCGCAGGACTACACCCGGACCCTGCTTGAAGCCGTGCCGCACCTGGGTCAGGGACCCCCGGATCGCGGCCGCTCCGGCACCGACGGCGCCGATGGGGCCAAGGTGCTGGAGGTGACCGGGCTGACGGTCGAGTTCCCCGGACCGTTCGGGAGATCCTTCAAAGCCGTCGACGATGTCAGCTTCACCATCGCCCGCGGGAAAACGCTTGGCCTGGTGGGTGAGTCGGGCTCGGGTAAGTCGACGATCGGTCGCTGCGTCGCCGCGCTGCAGAAGCCGACGGCCGGTGGCGTCACAATCCTCGGCCAGCAGATCAGCCGGCTGAGTCAGCGCGAGCTGCGGCCGGTACGCGGCAGGTTCGGCTTCGTCTTCCAGGATCCGGCCACGTCGTTGAATCCCCGGCTGCGGGTGGGTGACTGTGTCGCCGAGCCGCTGCTCGTCCACCGGGTCATGAGGGGCGACGCCCTGCACAACCGCGTCGCCGAGCTGCTGGACGCGGTGCGTCTCCCGAAGGACACCGCGCAGCGCTACCCGCACGAATTGTCCAGCGGGCAGCGCCAGCGTGCGAACCTGGCGCGGGCCCTCGCCCTGGGCGCCGAACTCCTGGTGGCCGACGAACCCACCAGCGCCCTCGACGTCTCGGTGCAGGCCTCGGTGCTGGATCTGTTCGAGGAACTGCAACACGAATGGGCGTTCGCCTGCCTGTTCATCAGTCACGGCCTGGCGGTGGTGGACCGGCTGGCCGACGATGTCGCGGTGCTGCGCAATGGTGTGCTGCAGGAGATCGGACCGCGCGATGCGGTGCTGCGCGAACCGGAAACCGAATACACCAGGCGGCTGGTCGCCGCGGTTCCGGTGCCCGATCCGCAAGAGCAGCGTCGGCGCCGGGAGGCCGCCGCCGGGCTTTTCGAGTAGGGGAGCGCGTCGCAGTGGTCGGTTGCCACGCCGTCGGACGCCGGTCGACTGCGCGGCGATGGCATTTCGGATGAAACCTCGGCGTATCCGCCCGGCGTTCCCACCGTACGGCGGACCGGTAGATTGAACCGTGATGACGGATCCCGCTGGCGAGCACGCCATTTCCTATGCATCTGCCGGTGTCGACATAGCAGCCGGCGACCGTGCGGTCGAACTGTTCAAGCCGTTGGCGCAGCGCGCGACACGCCCCGAGGTGCGGGGCGGTCTCGGTGGCTTCGCGGGCCTTTTCGCGCTGCGTCACGGCTACCGCGAACCGCTGCTGGCGGCGTCCACCGACGGCGTGGGGACCAAGCTGGCCGTCGCCCAGGCGATGGACAAGCACGACACCGTCGGCCTGGACCTCGTCGCGATGGTGGTCGACGACCTGGTGGTGTGCGGGGCCGAGCCCCTGTTCCTGCAGGACTACATCGCCGTCGGCCGCGTCGTCCCCGAACGGGTCCAGGCCATCGTGGCCGGTATCGCCGAGGGCTGCGTCCGGGCTGGCTGTGCGCTGCTGGGCGGCGAGACCGCCGAACATCCAGGGCTGATGGCGGCGGACCACTACGACCTGTCGGCGACCGGCGTGGGCGTGGTCGAGGCCGACGATGTGCTGGGGCCTGACCGCGTGCGGCCCGGTGATGTCGTGATCGGCATGGGGTCCTCGGGGCTGCACTCGAACGGCTACTCCCTGGCCCGCAAAGTGCTGCTCGAGATCGATCGGATGAACCTCGCCGGGCACGTCGAGGAGTTCGGGCGCACGCTGGGCGAGGAGTTACTGGAACCCACCCGCATCTACGCCAAGGACTGCCTTGCGCTGGCCGCGGAGACACACGTCCGCACCTTCTGCCACGTCACCGGCGGCGGGTTGGCCGGCAACCTTGCGCGTGTCATCCCGCCAGGGCTGACCGCCGAGCTCGACCGCGGTACCTGGACGCCCGCGCCCGTGTTCGGGATGATCGCCCAGCGTGGGCGCATCGAGCCCGCCGAAATGGAGAAGACGTTCAACATGGGCGTCGGGATGGTCGCGGTGGTCGCGCCCGAAGACACCGACCGCGCACTGGCGATCCTCACCGCACGGCATCTGACCTGTTGGACGCTGGGGACCGTGGACAAAGGCCCGAAGGGCGGGCCACGGGTGAAAAGAGTGGGCTGCCACCCGAGGTTCTAGACCTTTGGGTGCCCGTCGACCGTCCGCGGCTACCGCCGCCAGTCGTCGGTCCAGGCGTCGCTGTCGAGGTCGTCGTCGAGTTGATCGGTGTCGCTACCCGGCGACCCTGCCAGCTCGCGCTGAAGCCGCTCGAAGTCGGTCTGCGGGGAGCTATATTTCAGCTCCCGAGCAACCTTGGTCTGCTTTGCCTTAGCCCGGCCGCGGCCCATGGGGGAACCCCCTCGCGCAATAACGGAGCGGCCCAACGAGCAGGCGGCTCCGATCTGAGTGTGTTTATTGTCCTGCCGCCACTCTACCGTGCCCCACCGCGCTGCGCTGATAGGCCCGGCAGCCGCGCACGTCGCGGGTCATTGCGCCGTGCCCCGCAGTCGGTCGACCGCCGCCCGGCCCGCACCGGTTACATCGGCGGGCGGCAGCGTATCCGCGTCGATCGCGGCACGGACCCGGTGCTCTCCGCCCGTTGTCACTTCGGTGTCCGCCGGCAGGCCGCGTTTGAGCAAGGCCAGTGCCACCGGTCCGAGGTCGACGTGGTCGACCACGGTGCCGACCCGGCCCACCGGGCGACTACCGGCCAGCACCGGGTCACCGGTCGCGGGGCGTTCTTCGGAGCCGTCGAGGTGCAGCAGCGCAAGCATCCGTGGCGCTCGGCCTAGGTTGTGCACCCGAGCGACGGTCTCCTGGCCTCGGTAGCACCCCTTGTCGAGGTGGACGGCGCCCTCGCCGGGTCCGCCTATCCAGCCCACCTCGTGCGGGATCGTCCGCTCGTCGGTATCGACACCGAGGCGGGGACGCAGCGCCGCCACCCGGTGCGCCTCGTAGGCCCACACCCCGGCGCGACGGACACCGCAGGCCGTCAGCCGGTCGATCCAGCCGGGCGCATCGGCGCGCGGTACCAGCAGGTCGACTTCGACGCCACCGGCTCGCGACGGCGGCCGGCGGAGGAACCCGCCACCGGGAAGTGCGACCGCGGCCATCTCGCCGGGCAGGTCGGTTACACCCAGGACTCGCAGGACCGGTTCGTCGTCCAGCCGCGGGCCGATCAGCGACAGTACCGCGAGATCCGCGGGTTGCGGTGTCACCTGCGCCCAGAACACCATTTTGCTCAGGTATGCCAGCAGGGGGTCACCGCGCCAGGGCTCGGTGTCCAGATACGTTGCTCCGCCGAGTTCGGTCTGGATCCAATGGTCCTCGACCCTGCCCTGCCCGTCGAGGCTGAGGTTCTCGGTGCTGGCCCCCTCGGCCAGCGCCGCAACCTGCTGAGTCGAGATGGTGTGCAACCAACTTTGACGCTCCGGGCCGGTCAGCACGAGAACCGCGCGATGCGAGCGGTCGATGACGACGGCGTCGACGGCCGCGGCCCGCTGTTCCCCCAGCGGGTCGCCATAATGCCAGACGGCGCCGGCGTCGGGTCCGGGGTCGGGAGCGGGTACAGCGGCCACGGGCCAACTCTACGGTGACCCGCGATGCCCGCGACTAGGCTCGGTGCCCATGGCGGTGGTGGTCACACTCGACGGGGCGGCCCACGACCCGGAGGAACCGTTGCTGCATTCCGACGACCTGGCCGTGGTGCGTGGCGACGGCGTATTCGAGACCCTGCTGGTGCGCGACGGAGCCGGCTGCCTGGTCGAGGCGCACCTGAGGCGGCTCGTGCAGTCGGCGCGGATGCTGGATCTGCCCGAGCCCGATCTGCCGTCATGGCGGCGCGCCGTGACGGCCGCCGCCGCGCAGTGGACCGCGACCACCGCCGGCGAGGCCGCCCTGCGCCTGGTGTACACGCGCGGCCGCGAACAGGGGTCGGCCCCGACGGCGTATGTCACCGTGCAGCCCCTCGCCGAGCGTGTTGCCGTGGCCCGTCGTGACGGCGTGGCCACGCTGATCCTGGACCGTGGTCTGCCCGCGACCGGAACCGACGAGATGCCGTGGCTGCTGGCGGGTGCGAAGACATTGTCCTATGCGGTGAACATGGCGGCGCTGAGGCATGCGGCCCGGGCGGGCGCCGATGACGTCGTGTTCGTCAGCTCGGACGGCTATGTCCTGGAGGGTCCGCGCTCCACGGTGGTGATCGCGACCAACGACGGTCTGCTGACCCCGCCGCCCTGGTATCCGATCCTGCGTGGCACCACCCAGCAGGCGTTGTTCGAGGTGGCGCGAGCCCACGGTTACGACTGCGACTACCACGCCATACGTCCGGCGGATCTATTTGCAGCCCAAGGCGTTTGGTTGGTCTCCGCGATCACGCTGGGTGCCCGCGTGCACACCCTCGACGGCCGGGCCCTGCCACCCGCGGCGCTGGCCGGCGAGTTCGCTGAACTCGTCGACGCCGCCGTCGTCAGCGACCGCTGAGACAGGAAACTGGTTGTCGGCGGTTGGGGACGCGAGTACGGTCGGCGGTACACAGGGAAGGGGGTGGTCCGGCAAGTGATTGACTTTTGGACATGTGAGGTGGCTGTCCGCTAGCAGCACCAGGCGAGGAATCACCTGCGAGCGCTAGGCGAATTCCAGCAGCCACCCGACCCCCGAGCCCCCGTTCGTCCAAGCAGGTACCACGGCTCGGGGGTCGCTCCATGTCGGAGGTTCGTTCGCTGCGTCAATCGGACGCCGAGTCCAGCACGCCCGTAATCACCCGATGTGCCGGGACAACCTGGCCGAAAGATGGGGTACCAGACCGCCATCGGCGTCGACGCGCTCCTCGACGTAGGCCAGGTCACCGCCTTCGACGATGCCGTAGAGCCGCTTGGCGCCCCCCACCAGGACCCCGGACTTGCTGCGCGCGAGTGCGTCGGTGACCAATTCCCACGACGACTGGTTGAGGGGTCGGCCGTAGAACAGTTCGACGTAGCCCGCTGAATGCGCCAGCAGAAGTTCGATTGCCTGCGACTCACCCGGATCCGCGGGATCGCTGACGAACCGCCAGAAGCCGGTCTCTCGCAGGGATGTGGCTCCGTATTCGCCGGTCTCGGTAAGACGCCAGGACCGGGCTTCCCAGTTGAGATAGTCACCGCCGTCGTGAGACACCACGATCTGTTGGCCGAATCGGTAGTCGCCCCGTGCGGCGCGGCCCTCGCCTTCGCCGCGCCAGACACCCACGAGCGGAAGCAGCGCCAGCATTGCGTCGTGCAGCTCCACGCCCTCGCGCAGATTGGCGGTGTCGGGAGGCAGTGGCAGGTCGTCGAAGACCGGGAGGTTGCGTGCCGCGGTCTGTTTGGCGCGCTCGACCGCGGCGGCCACCGCTCGATCGCCGGACCCCGGGTTCGCGCCGGGTGATCGGCCGTCGTCGGTCACGATTCGTCGGTGATCAGCCGGTAAACCGCGTACAACGCGAACCAGGTGATGACCACTACGGCTACGACGAGGATGATCTCGAAGAACAACACCACGGGGGGAGTCTAGTTCTTCACGACCACACCGGTCGCGTCGGTCCAGCCGTGAGTGTGCCGGAAATCACTTCGCTGGGCGCTCGGCGGTTCGCGGTCAGGCGACCTTGATGTCCACTTCGTGGATGCCGGCTCCGGACGGGGCCACCACGGCGTCGCCGTTGCCGACCTTCGACAGCGCGCGTACCCGCCAGGTGCCCGGTGCGGCGAAGAACCGGAAGTCGCCGGTGGCTGACGCGACGACCTCGGCGGTGAACTCGTCGGCGCTGTCGAGCAGCCGGACGAACGCCCCGCCGACCGTCTGACCGGTGCCGTCAACCACCCGCCCGGTGATCACCGTCTCCTTCTCCAGGTCGACGCCGGCGGGCACGGCCTGGCCCTGTTTCGGGGCTGCACACATATTCAACTTCCCAACTCGATCGGGGCGCCCACCAGGGAGCCGTATTCCGTCCAACTGCCGTCGTAGTTCTTGACGTTGCGGTGTCCGAGCAGTTCCTGCAGGACGAACCAGGTGTGCGACGAACGTTCGCCGATGCGGCAGTACGCGATGGTCTCCTTGTCGCCATCGAGGCCCGCACCGGCGTAGAGCGTGGCCAGGTCCTCATCGGACTTGAAGGTGCCGTCTTCGTTGGCAGCCTTGCTCCAGGGAACGTTGATGGCGCCGGGGATATGCCCGGGTCGCTGGCTCTGCTCCTGCGGCAGATGCGCGGGGGCGAGGATCTTGCCGGAGAATTCGTCCGGAGAGCGGACGTCTACCAGGTTCTTGGCGCCGATCGCCGCGATCACCTCATCGCGGAATGCGCGGATGGAATTGTCGGGGTCCTCGGCGGTGTAGCTGGTGGGCGCCCGGTCCACCTTGTCGGCGGACAGCGGGCGGCCGTCGAGCTCCCACTTCTTGCGGCCGCCGTCGAGCAACTTGACATTCTCGTGGCGGTAGAGCTTGAAGTACCAGTAGGCGTAGGCGGCGAACCAGTTGTTGTTGCCGCCGTAAAGGATCACGGTGTCGTCATTGGCGATGCCGCGCTCGGACAGCAACTTGGAAAACTGCTGTGCGTCGACGAAATCGCGCTTCACCTGATCCTGCAGATCGGTCTTCCAGTCGAGCTTGACCGCGCCGGGGATATGCCCGGTGTCGTACGCGCTGGTGTCCTCGTCCACCTCGACGAAGACCGTGTTCGGCGCGTCGAGGTTGCCCTCTGCCCAGTCTGTGGAGACCAGGACGTCGGAGCGGGCCATATGCGGTGTTCCTTTCGAGATTCTGCGTGAGGTCAGCTGCGTGCGGGTGCGCGCCGCAGGCGGGCGGCGAACGGGTAGATCTGGCATCCCAGGCAGATGCCGAAGGCGGCGTTGAGGAAGGCCGCGAACAGTGCGAACCCGGTCGCGGCCAGGCCGACCACCGGCGCCCCGAATGCGAAGGCGGCGGTACCCACGGCGCTGAACCCCAGCCCGACCAGCTGGGCAAACCTCAGTGGTGGCACGGGCTCTCGTTCGGTGATCGGGCCGAGTCGCGGAGCGACGAAAGTGGAGAAGATCCGCCCGTATGGGTGCCGGCGCGGACCCAACCAGGCACCGATCGCGAACACGATCGTCTGCAGGCCGAGGATCACGGCGGACACCGTGAAACTGAATGCTGCCGAAAGCAGGACGACGACCAGAACCGCGGTGGTAACCCAGGCGGCAAAGCGGGGTCCGCGGACGTCGACCTGGTCCGGGGTGTTGTCTGACATCAAAATGCTCCTGTTGTCGTTGGATGGGCTGGAGTGGCAGACCTCGACGGCTGCCCGGAGAGCGGCGCGGCTACTCAGCGGCTACAGCGACAACAGCAACAACCCGCGACGCGGCACAGATCGACTGCGCGGCGCTTGGTGAGCGCTAGCTCGAGACGGGTTGGCACGCTGGACAGCTTACCCAAGTGCACCCCGGTCAGGCCAATAGCGGTTCCAGGGCGGCGCGCAGGTCAGTCACGCTCGGCACCCCGGTGGTGCGATATCGAGGGTGGCCGCCCGCGTCGAAGATGATCGTGGTGGGCAGGGAGAGTACCGAAAGGCGTTTCGCGGCCTCGGGATTGGTGTCGATGTCCACCTCGACGTGTGCGACGGCGGGCAGCTCTGCACACACCTGATCGACCACCCGGCGCACCGCGGCGCACGGGCCGCACCACGTCGCGCTGAAATGCAGCAGCGTCGGGCCGGTGTCCGACAGGCCCAGAGATAGGTCGCTGGTGTCGACGTCGGACGCCTGTTTGGCCGCTCGCAGCATGCCCTGCCGCAGCGTCAGCAGCCGGCCGACGATCGACCCCAGTCCGATGACCCCGATCAGGACGGCCACCACGACGGCCACCGAGGTGCTCATGGATGTTGGAACCCGTCCAGTGTGATGGTCACTTTCTCGGTGATCCCTTCGATGATCACGTCCGATCCCCTGGCGCCCTGGCTGGTGGGTGCCACGCCGAACGGCAGCCGCTGGCCGGGAAGCTGCGCGCGGAACGCCGCGAGGACGGCCTGCTCCTTGTCGTCGGGTACATCCTGCTCGGCCGTGCCCGGGCCGGTGAGCAGGCGGGTCGGGGTGAATTCCAGCGTCGTGCCGTCCGCTCCGACGATCGAGAGGTCCACCGACACGCTGACCCGCTTGCCGAAATCCGCAGCGATCGGGGTGCCGGTGAACACCAGCCCGTGGCTGTCGGAGATACCCGATTCGGTGGTCAGGTCGCTGGCGTCGTTGATGTCCCGGGAGGGGGCTTCGACGACGAGGTCGGGGATCCCCAGGAAGCCACCGAGGTGCCGGGAGTCGATGATGATGCGACTCTCCAGCTTGCCCACCGGCAGCTTCGCATCCGGTCCGATCAGCCAGGAAGACTCGGTCAGGTCGATCGAGTGCATCGTGGCCTCCAGGGTTGCCCGGTCGACCAGCGGATGTTCGACGTCGTGGGCCTTGATCTCGACCTCACCGTACTGCCGGCTGAGCACCTGCGGAAGTATCGGGAAGCCCAGGATCACCGCTGACGGGTTCCATTCGAGCCCGGCCGCGGCACGCACCGATCGGGAGAGGCGGTACTCGGCGTACACCGAGGTGCCGAAATCGACGACGACTGCCACCACCAGGATGGCGGCAACAGTCGCGCCGAGGCGGATCAGCACTTTTCGCACCCCGACATTGTGGCCTAGACGAGGCGCGAACCTTCCGTGGACCGTGGGCAGTGCGCCTCGACAGGGCTGATTCGCAGGTTGCGCGATATCGTTGAACCGACCTCGGTCGTAACGGCGATGTGTCGGCCATGAATCGGGAAGACGAACTTCCTTTCACTGGAGGCCCTGTTGGACCTGTTGCTACTGACTGTCGACCCGTATCCGGAGTCGGTTCTGCCTTCGTTGGCGTTGCTGCCGCACACGGTGCGGTCGGCGCCCACAGAGGTGTCCTCCCTGCTGGAGGCCGCTAACGCGGACATCGCGATCGTCGACGCCCGCACCGATCTGGCCGCGGCGCGCGGGCTGTGCCGACTGCTGGGTACGACGGGTGCGGCCGTGCCGGTGGTGGCGGTCGTCAACGAGGGTGGCCTGGTGGCGATCAGTGTGGAGTGGGGACTCGACGAGATCCTGCTGCCCGGAACCGGACCGGCCGAGATCGACGCACGACTGCGACTTCTGGCGGGCCGGCGCGGCGGGACAGCCAGTCAGGAGAGCGCCGGCAAGATCAGCCTCGGTGAGCTGGTGATCGACGAAGGCACCTACACGGCGCGGTTGCGCGGCCGCCCGCTGGATCTGACGTACAAGGAATTCGAGCTGCTGAAATATCTCGCGCTGCACGCGGGCCGGGTGTTCACCCGCGCCCAGCTGCTGCAGGAGGTCTGGGGTTACGACTTCTTCGGCGGCACCCGAACCGTCGACGTACACGTCCGGCGACTGCGCGCCAAACTCGGGATCGAGTACGAGTCGTTGATCGGCACCGTCCGCAACGTCGGCTACAAGGCGGTCCGGCCGGCCCGCGGGCGCGCGGCGCCGGATGCGGGGGTCGACGACCCCACCGGTGACGCGGACCAGGACGACGTGACGGGCGACTACGGAATGTCGGGTGCGCTCGCCGATCCGCTGCACAGTCCGTGAGCGCCGTCGCTCGGCATCGGGCTCTGTCCGCCCAACAACAGCAGGATGTTGTTGACTTAATAAGTGCTGCAACTCAATTCGATGGTATTGCGCCAGTTGGCGAGCAGGTGGCCAGAGAGCTGGGTAAGCAGCGCACTCAGCATCTGACGACTGCTGACGGTGGTCGACTCACCGGCTATCTCAACCTGACTCCGGAGATGGCCGAGTTGGTGGTCCACCCGCAATTCCGCAGGAGCGGCCTCGGAACGGCACTCATCGGCGCGGCTCTCGACCGCAGCGACGGCCACTGCCGGTTCTGGGCGCACGGCACCCTGCCGGCGGCCAGGGCGACGGCGACGGCGCTCGGCCTGGTGGCGGTGCGACAACTTCTGCAAATGCGGCGGACGTTGCGTGACGTTCCAGCCCCCGACCTCGCCGACGGGTTGCGCATCCGCGGCTACCGCGGTCCCGGCGACGACGACGAACTGCTCCGGGTCAACAATGCCGCGTTCGCCCGGCACCCGGAACAGGGCGGCTGGACCCATGCCGACATCGACGAGCGGCGCAACCAACCGTGGTTCGATCCGGACGGCGTGTTCATCGCGGTCGACAGCGCGAGCGACCGGGTGCTGGGCTTCCACTGGACCAAGGTGCACGGTGCGCCCGCCGACGGTCTCGGCGAGGTGTATGTCCTCGGCGTCGACCCGGCCGCGCAGGGGCGCGGTCTGGGCCGCATCCTGACCGTGGTGGGAATGCGGTATCTGGCTCGGCGGCTGGCGGACGCGGCTGACCCCGTCGTGATGCTCTACGTCGAATCCGACAACACCGCGGCGGTGCGCACCTACGAACGGCTGGGTTTCGCCGTGCACAGCATCGACACCGCCTACGCGCGCATCCCTGACTCCGAGCTGGGGTAACCCCCAGTTCGCCTGGCTGTTCACCCCCAGTTCACCTGCCATCGGGCTGTTGTCCATCACTGCCGCATACCTTGCGCAAAACGAGCAAAGAAAAGAACTTCGCCGGGTACCCGGCAGGCGATCGAGGAGAGTGGAATCGGTGAAGCACAACCTTCTCGGCAGGGCTTCCCTGACGGCGGTGGCGTGCCTGGCGCTGTCCGGTTGTGGTGGCAGTGACGACAACATTGGTGCTACCGGTGCCACGACGGGGTCAGCGGAATGTGGCGGCAAGAATTCGTTGACCGCGGAGGGTTCGACGGCACAGCAGAACGCGATCGCGGAGTTCAATCGCGCCTGGGGCCAGGCCTGCCCGGGTAAGAGCCTGTCGTACAACCCGACCGGATCGGGGGCCGGCCGGGAGCAGTTCGTCGCCAAGAACGTGGACTTCGCCGGATCGGACTCGCCGTTGCAGGAGCCGCAGATCGGACAGGCGGCCGCGCGGTGCGCCGGCAACCCGGCGTGGAACCTGCCGCTGGTGTTCGGTCCCATAGCGATGGCGTACAACATCGAGGGCGTCGACTCGCTCGTCGTCAGCGGCGACGTGTTGGCCAAGATCTTCTCCGGCCAGATCACCAAGTGGAACGATCCCGCCATCGCGGGGCTCAACGCTGGGACGAATCTGCCCGACAGCGCGGTCACCCCGATCTTCCGGTCGGACTCCTCGGGCACCACGGACAATTTCCAGAAGTATCTTCAGGCCGCCGCTCCCCAGACCTGGACCAAGGGTGCGGGCAGTGAGTTCCAGGGCGGCGCCGGCGAGGGCGCGCAGAAGTCCGCCGGCGTGGTGCAGGCCGTTCAGGCCACGCCCGGATCCATCGGATACGTCGAGAAGGGGTTCGCAGAGCAGGCCCGCCTGCCGTTCGCGCGGATCGACACCGGCGCCGGCCCCGTCGAACTGACCAATGCGTCCGCCGGTAGGGCGATCGACGCCGCGAAGTTCGCCGCCGAGGGTAACGACCTGGTGCTCGATCTGAATTCGCTGTACGGGACCACCGAACCCGGGGCCTACCCGCTGGTGCTGGCCACCTACAACATCGTCTGCTCGAAGGGGTATGACGCGGATACCGCCTCGGCGGTGCGGTCGTTCATGACGGTGGCGGCCAACGAGGGTCAGGCCAACCTCCCCGCGGCCGGCTATGTACCACTCCCAGAAGCCTTCAAGGAGCGCTTGATCACGTCGATCCGAGCGATCCAGTAGATCGCCCTGCGAAGTGACGGGAATACGGCGAGGATTGATGGCCAGAACGACGAGCGATGGGGCCAGTGAAAGGGTTGTGATGACCGGTCCCGATCCGATACCGGATCCGTCGAAGGCGGGTTCGGGTCGCGTCATCGCGTCATCGGTCACCGGCACCCGGTCTGCCGATCCGTCGAGGCGGGCCAGGGTACGCCCGGGCGACCGGGTGTTCCGTACTCTGGCGGAGGGCTCAGGCGTCGTAGTCGTCGTGCTGATCGCGGCGATCGGCCTGTTCCTGCTGTGGCGGGCGGTGCCCGCGCTGGCGCGCAACGAGGAGAACTTCCTCCTCTACGGCGGGAACTGGATCACCACGGATACCTCGGCGATGCACTTCGGTGTGTTCGGACTGTTCCAGGTCACCGTGTTCGTGTCGTTGTTCGCCCTGGTGCTGGCCATGCCGGTGGCGCTGGGCATCGCGATCTTCCTCTCCCAGTACGCACCGCGGCGGGTGGCCGGGCCGTTGGGCTATGTGGTGGACCTGCTGGCGGCGGTGCCCTCGATCATCTACGGCGTGTGGGGTCTCTATGTCCTGGCCCCAGTGCTCAAGCCGCTCGCGTTGTGGCTCAACGAGTACTTCGGCTGGGTTTTTCTGTTCGCGACGGGTAACGCCTCGGTGGCCGGCGGTGGCACCATCTTCACCGCCGGCATCGTACTGGCGGTGATGATCCTGCCGATCATCACGGCCGTCACCCGGGAGGTCTTCGTTCAAACTCCCACCGGGCAGATCGAAGCGGCGCTCGCGCTCGGCGCCACCCGCTGGGAGGTCGTCAAGACCACCGTGTTGCCATTCGGCCTGTCGGGCTACATCAGCGGCGCGATGCTGGGACTCGGCCGGGCGCTGGGTGAGACGATCGCCCTGCTGATCATCCTGCGTGGCACCCAGACCGCGTTCGGCTGGTCGCTCTTCGACGGCGGGTACACCTTCGCGAGCAAGATCGCTGCGGCGGCAGCGGAATTCAACGATCAGTACAAGGCGGGCGCCTACATCGCGGCCGGCCTGGTGTTGTTCGTGCTGACGTTCGTCGTCAACTCGCTGGCCCGTGCCGCGGTGTCCGGGAAGGGACGGTCATGACCTCGATTCTCGAAAAGCCGGTCAAGCTGCCCACTTTCGAGCGCCTCAGTTTTCGCCGCAAGATGGCCGACAACACCGCTACTGTGCTGGTGACCCTGTCGCTGGTGGTCGCCATGGTTCCGGTTGTCTGGGTGATGTATTCGGTGACCACCAAAGGCATCGGCATTGTCACGTCGAGCACCTGGTGGCTGTATTCCCAGAACGGGATGACGGCATTCACGCCCGGCGGCGGCGCCTACCACGCGATCGTCGGAACCTTGTTGCAGGGCCTGGTGTGCGCGGTGATCTCGATCCCGATCGGGATTTTCGTCGGCATCTACCTCGTCGAGTACGGCGGTGGCACCCGACTGGGTAGGCTGACCACCTTCATGGTCGACATCCTCACCGGTGTCCCGTCCATCGTGGCCGCGCTGTTCATCTATGCGCTGTGGGTGGCGACCCTGGGCTTTCAGCGTTCGGGGTTCGCCGTCTCCCTGGCGCTGGTGCTGTTGATGATCCCGGTGATCGTGCGGTCCACCGAGGAGATGCTGCGCGTTGTCCCGATGGACCTGCGCGAAGCGAGTTACGCACTGGGTGTCCCGAAGTGGAAAACCATCGCGCGCATCGTGATTCCGACTGCGCTGTCCGGGATCGTCACCGGCATCATGCTGGCCTTGGCGCGGGTGATGGGTGAGACGGCTCCCCTGCTGATCCTGGTGGGCTATGCCCAGGCCATCAACTTCGGCATGTTCAGCGGCTTCCAGGGTTCGCTGCCCGGCATGATGTTCGACCAGGTGTCCGCGGGCGCCGGCGCCAACCCGGTCCCTACCGACCGGCTCTGGGGTGCGGCCCTTACGCTCATCATCCTGGTCGCGGTCCTCAACGTCGGCGCCCGGTTCGCCGCCAAGTTCTTTGCCCCCAAGAAGGTCTGAGCAGGTTTAGGAGTACCCGATGGCCAAGCGTCTGGATCTCAAAGACGTCAACATCTACTACGGTTCGTTCCACGCGGTGGCCGATGTGTCGATGTCGGTACTGCCGCGCAGCGTCACAGCCTTCATCGGGCCTTCCGGCTGCGGCAAGTCGACGGTGCTGCGCACCCTCAACCGGATGCACGAGGTGATACCCGGTGCCCGGGCCGACGGGTCGGTGCTGCTCGACGGCGAGAACATCTACGGCTCCGGTGTGGACCCGGTCGGTGTGCGCAAGACCATCGGCATGGTGTTCCAGCGGCCGAATCCATTCCCCACGATGTCGATTCGCGACAACGTGGTGGCCGGTCTGAAACTGCAGGGTGTGCGCAACCGCAAGGCCCTCGATGAGACGGCGGAAAGCTCGCTCAAGGGCGCCAACCTGTGGAACGAGGTGAAGGATCGCCTTGACAAGCCGGGTGGCGGTTTGTCGGGTGGGCAGCAGCAGCGGCTGTGCATCGCCCGGGCGATCGCGGTGCAACCCGAGGTTTTGCTGATGGACGAGCCGTGTTCGGCGCTGGACCCGATCTCGACGCTGGCCATCGAGGACCTGATCGCAGAGCTGAAGCAGGATTTCACCATCGTCATCGTCACGCACAACATGCAACAGGCGGCCCGGGTCAGCGACCAGACGGCGTTCTTCAATCTGGAGGACGCCCGGGAGCCGGGGCGGCTGATCGAGATCGACGACACCGAGAAGATCTTCTCCAACCCCAGGCGGAAGGCCACCGAGGACTACATCTCCGGTCGATTCGGCTGAGTTCGGCGCGCTCAACGCGCGTCGTAAAGCCCTTCCTCCAGCAACTCGCCGGTGGCCTGGAAGATCACTCGACGGGCCACCTCTACGGCGTGGTCGGCGAACCGCTCGTAGAACCGGCCCAGCAGCGTCACGTCGACGGCGGCGGCGACGCCGTGCTTCCAGTCGCGGTCCATCAGAACCGTGAACAGATGCCGGTGCAGATCGTCCATCGCGTCGTCTTCCTCGCGGATCCGCGCGGCCTTCTTGGGATCGCGGGACAGCAGCACCTCCTGCGCACTGTTGCCCAATTCGACTGCAACCCGGCCCATTTCGGCGAAGTAGCCGTTGACCTCCTCCGGCAGTGCGTGCAGCGGATGCCGCCGTCGGGCGATCTTGGCGACGTGCAGGGCCAACGCCCCCATCCGGTCGATGTCGGCCACGATCTGGATCGAGCCGACAATCGAGCGAAGATCCCCGGCCACCGGCGCCTGCAGCGCCAGCAGCACGAACGCGCTCTCCTCGGCGCGTTGGCTCATGTCGGTGATCTGGTCGTGATCGGTGATGACCTGCTCGGCGAGCACCAGATCGGCCTGCAGCAGGGCCTGAGTCGCACGCTCCATGGCCTGCCCGGACAACCCGCACATGTCGCCGAGCAGCTCGGTGAGCGCAGATAGTTGGTGGTGGTAGGCAGTGCGCATGCGACCAAGGTTACGTTGCCGCGCCCACGGTCGCCACGACTGCGCTGGTGAACTGCAGGTGAATGGCGAACGGCTCTACTCGCAGGTGGTGTCGGCGCCGTTGGTGACGGTGAGGTTCTCGGGCAGTTCGGTGGGCGTGACGCCGACCGTGCGCGTGATGTTGACACTGACCCGCGATCCGCTCGGCGGCGGGGAAGTGACACCTGAAAAGTCCGGTCCCAGAACCACATTGACGACCTGGTCGATCCCGGGGACCCGTTCGATCCGCGGTCTGCCCAGCGCCGCGGCCACGGTGGCGGCCGCTTGTTCGTTGCCGGGCGAGTACATCACGGTGGTGGCCGACAGGCTTTCCGAATAGTCGTCGGGGGTGTCGACATTGAACCCGTGCAGTTGGAGATCGGTGCTCGCGGTCGAACCCAACCCGAGCGTGGCGGTGGAGTTCGACACGTGCACGGTGATGTCCCGCGGTTCGGCCGTCAGCGCGTTCACCACCTCGGTGGTCGGCTCCGGTCCCGCCGTGGCTCCACCGGCTTCGTTATGGGCGAGGGTGGCGGTCGACGGCTCCGCATCAGAGGTGCCGGTCACGGGTGTGGTGGTCTGGTTGTTGTCGTTTTCACCGGGCAGTGGCTCGTCGGTGATGATCGCGTCGAACAGGGCGCGGATCGCGTCGTCGTCGGGTACCTCGTTGCCCTCATCGTCGGTGACACCCGTGGTGGGCAGAGTGACGAAGGTGACCCGGCCGGCCGACACACCCTGGATCGACTGACCGAGTTCGACGAGGTCCTTGGTCTCGACGTTGTCCACGTAGCTGTCGCTGATGAACATGTTCACGACCGTGTTCAGCTTTTTCAGCGAGAAGAACGTGTCCTTGGAGATAAGCGACCGCAGCAGCGACGACAGGAACATCTGCTGGCGCTTGATGCGGCCGTAGTCGCCGTTGTACTCGGTGGTGATCTGCCTGGCGCGGACGTAGTCCAGCGCGGTGTGCCCGTCGATGGTCTGCCTCCCCGCGGAGGGCAGCACGGTGCCGAGTTCGTAGTCCTCCAGAGGAGTTTTGCTGCACACTTCGACACCGCCGAGAGCGTCGACCATCTTGGAGAAGCCGGCGAAGTCGATCGCGATGAACCGGTTGAGCGACAGGCCAGAGATCTTCTGGATCACCTTGACCAGGCATTTCGGGCCGCCGAGAGAGTAAGCGGAGTTCAGCTTCGTCTCGGTGTAGCGCCTGGCCGCGCTGTACGATTCGGTCCTTTCGTCCCAGACGGGCCCGTACTCGCCGCTCCTCGCGTCCCAGGCGCTACACATCATCGGGGTGATCGCGGTGTCACGCGGGAATGACACCACCACGACGCGTTTTCGGTTGGCGGGAATGTTGACCAGCATGACGGTGTCCGAGCGCGCGCCCTCGGCGTCAGCGGTGCTGCCGGCACCCAGGGTGGCGTTTTCGCCGAGCCGGCTGTCGGCGCCGACGATCAGGAAGTTCTCATCGCCGAACTGGGCATTGGCGTCGAGGATGTCGCGCGACTCAGGGTCCAGCGCGGCGACGGTCTTCAGCTGGTTGTTCTTGGTCGTCGTCCACTGCCACGCGCCACCCGTCAGCGCCAGGGCCAGCACGGCCATCGCCGCAGCCAGTGCGCGGGCGGCGAGCATCGCCCGGCGATAGCGCGGGCCGATGCGCGCTGGGGTGGCCGGGAGGGGCGATTCCAGGGCGCCGGCGGCCGCGGTGGCCTCCGAGTCCGGAGGCCGGCACGCCGAAGCCGGGTCCGGTGTCTGGCCCGGATACGCAGAGGGCGCGGGAATGGTCGGCGGATCGAAATCCTCGGGCCGGCCGTGCGCCGGGCGTCGGGGCGCGGCGGTGCCGTCAGCAACCTGCTGTAAGACTTCTGGAACGTCGCCGGTGAGCCGGGCGAACAGATCTGCGACCGAAATGCCGTTGGTGTGGTTGCCCGTCGGTGTGTCGTCCGCTTCGTCGGCCGGGATTGTCGTGCGTTCCCACGGCGCGGCGACTGGCGCCGGCGCCGGAGTTCGGGTAAGCCATTTATTGAGTTCGGTCGACCCCGAATCGGGAGCGCCGGGAGTGGCGTTATCGCCGTCACCCATGTCGTTCCCGCCTTAGGCTGTCCGTGAGATCACGCCACGTAGTTGTGCGCGCCGTACCGGCGCCTGGCCCGCCGGAACCGCGAAAATCGGGTTTCTGGTCTCTATTCTTTAGCAGCACCGGTCCCCACTCCGCCAGTCAAGCGAACCGGAACAAGGCTTCATAGTACTCAGCAACCTGAGAGAGCGAATGTCGAGAGTGTCTCGATTCAGCCACCGGAGTGCATAGCGTCCGCGCCGGCGGGCACGGTGCAGTCATCCGGGTCGGTCAGCCAGCCGTCGGGCAGTGCGACGGACGCCGCCGAGCCCTGACGTCCGCGCGGCCCGGTAGCCGAGGGCGGGAAGGGGGTGTCGCGATCCAGGCCGTCGAGCAGGTCGTCAAGCTCTGAAAGGGTCTTGACCAGTGCCAATGCCCGGCGGAGGTCGGCACCTGCGGGAAACCCGTGCAGGTACCAAGCGACGTGCTTGCGGATCTCCCGCATGCCCTTGTCCTCGCCGAAGTGTTCGGCGAGCAGCGTCCCGTGTCGTCTGACAATGTCGGCGACCTCGCCGAGCGCGGGCGGGCCGGGAGCGGGATTGCCGGTGAATGCCGCCGACAGGTCCGCGAACAGCCACGGCCGACCCAGGCAGCCGCGGCCGATGACGACGCCATCACACCCGGTGCTCGCCATCATGGTCAGGGCGTCGCAGGCGTCGAAGATGTCGCCGTTTCCCAGCACTGGGATCGTCGTCACCTGCTGTTTGAGCCGAGCGATCTGCTCCCAGTCCGCGGTGCCGGAATAGCGCTGGGCCGCGGTGCGGGCGTGCAGCGCCACCGCCGCGGCGCCCTCCTGCTCGGCGATTCGCCCGGCCTCGAGGTGGGTGTGATGGTCATCGTCGATGCCGATCCGAAACTTCACGGTGACCGGGATGCCGGTGCCGGCGGTGGCCCGTACCGCCGATGCGACGATCCGGCCGAACAGCCGCCGCTTATAGGGCAATGCCGCACCGCCCCCCCGGCGCGTGACCTTGGGCACCGGGCAGCCGAAGTTCATGTCGATGTGGTCGGCGAGGTCCTCGTCGACGATCATCTTCGCGGCCGTGTAGGTGGTGTCCGGATCCACGGTGTAAAGCTGCAGTGAGCGGGGCGATTCGGTCTGCGCGAACGTCGTCATGTGCATGGTGACGGGGTGGCGTTCGACCAATGCCCGGGCAGTCACCATCTCGCACACGTACAGGCCGCTTACGGTACCGACCTTCTCCTGCTCCAACTCACGGCACAGGGTTCGGAACGCGACATTGGTGACGCCGGCCATCGGGGCGAGCACAACGGGACTCGGCAACGCGAACGGCCCGATTCGCAGCGCGGACCGGGCCGAAGCGTGCCGTTGGGCAGTGTCGATCAAGTGGCGGCGGAGGCCAACAGGTTTTTCATGGCCTTCTTCTCGGCCACCTTGCGTTCGCGCTCGAGCCGGCGCTGCTTGGCGATCTCGAACTTCTCGCAGGCGTCCTTGAGCTCCTCGATGAGCAGGGCGAGGTCGTCGCGCATTTCAGCGGCTTCGCCCGTGAAGTCATCACGCTCGAAGATGCGCCACTTCTTGAGGACCGGCATCACCACGTCTTCGAGGTGGATGCGGGGGTCGTAGACGCCGCCGACGGCGATGATGACCGCCTTACGCCGGAACTCGGGCACGGTGAATCCGGGCATCTTGAAGTTGCGGAGTACGCGGTGCAACGACTTCATCGCCTGGTTTGGCGCCATGTCCAGACCGGCGCCGCTGACGTCACGGTAGAAGATCATGTGCAGGTTCTCGTCGGCTGACACCCGCTGCAGCAACTGGTCGGCGACGGGATCGTTGCAGGCCCTGCCGGTGTTGCGGTGCGACACGCGGGTTGCGAGTTCCTGGAAGGATACGTACATCACCGAGTCGAACAGCTTCTCGGCGAACAGGTCGCCCTGCTGATTCTGGCCCGGTGAGAAACCGCGGGTCACCTGTTCCATGCGGGTGATTTCGAGTTCGACGGGATCAATCGCCCGGGTCACCAGCAGGTAGTCGCGCAGGGCGATGCCGTGCCGGTTCTCCTCGGCGGTCCAGCGGTTGACCCAGAATCCCCACGGATCGTCCAGATGGAAGTTCATCGCGATCTCACGGTGATACGACGGCAGGTTGTCCTCGGTGAGCAGGTTCTGCACCATCGCGGTCTGTGCGACTTCGGACAGTTTTGACTGCTCGGGATCCCAGTCCTGGCCGCCGAGGGCGTAAAAGTTCTTGCCGTCCGACCACGGGATGTAGTCGTGCGGGTTCCAGTCCTTGCACATCTTCATATGGCGGTTGATCTGCTGTTCAACCACGGGTGCGAGCTCATGCAGAAGCTGAAGGTCGGTCAGATCCTTTGACACGGGGCCTCCCAGTTATCTGTATCTGTTGGTTGCAGTCAATATATCTGTGTACCCCGGTACCAAACAAGCGGAGCCGCGGTGTGTCCGCCGTCACAGGTTCACCGGTGGGTCAGCTGATCACGGCCCTGTTCAGCAGCATTCCAGCACAGTAGTCGATGAATTGTTCGCGGTTGGCGGTGAGGCGGCCGTCGAGATATGCGGTGAACAGCGCGGTAAACGCACCGATCAGGCTGGTAGCCGCCATGTTCTGGACCGTCGGATCGGTGATGGTGGTGAGCTTGCGCTGCAGCAACCCGATGAAACTGGGCATCCACTCCGCACCCGAGCGCACCAGCACCGGTTCGGCTTCCGGAGCGAGCAGCAGAACCCGGCCCCGCAACGGGTCGTCGACCATCATGGCGACGAACTGTTCGACCGCGTCTCGGGGGGTGGTGGCGCTTGCCAGGGTGGCCATCGCGCGGGTGCAGACATCGTCGTAGACCGCACGGACGAATCCGTCCCGGTCGGTGAAGCTCTCGTAGAAGTAGCGTTCGGTCAGCCCGGCCTGCCGGCACACCGCGCGCACCGTGACCGCAGGCCCGTCCACGCCGCCGAGCAACGCCAGGCCCGCCGCGAGCAGGTCGTCGCGGCGGCGCGCCTGGCGGGCCTTGAGGGGAACGCCGGTCCATCGGCCGCGGCGTTGACCGGAAACCACAAGAACTCCTAGACTGCAGAATGCTTTTGACAACAGGTGTAGTCAACTTCAGTCTGATCGGAATAGTGCACCGATGATCCAAGATACTTGTGAGACCGCTTTGCCGCCCGACAGCCACGCCGACGCCGAGATCGGCATGGCAGTCGGTTGCCCGATGTCCGCGGCGGGTTATCAGGTGCCTCCGGTGCCGCTGGGCCCGGATTCGTTGACGTGGAAGTACTTCGGCGACTGGCGCGGCATGCTGCAGGGCCCATGGGCCGGCTCGATGCAGAACATGCACCCGCAGCTCGGCGCCGCGGTTGAAGAACATTCGATCTTCTTCCAGGAGCGCTGGCCCCGGCTGCTGCGCTCGCTGTACCCGATCGGCGGTGTGGTGTTCGACGGTGACCGCGCTCCGCAAACGGCGGCCCAAGTGCGCGACTACCACGTCGACATCAAGGGCGTCGACACCCAGGGCAGGCGCTACCACGCACTCAACCCCGATGTCTTCTACTGGGCGCACTCCACGTTCTTCGTCGGCACCCTCATCGTGGCCGACCGGTTCTGCGGGGGTATCACCGAAGCCGAGAAGCGTCAGCTTTTCGACGAACACATCCAGTGGTACGCGATGTACGGCATGAGCATGCGGCCGGTGCCCAAGACCTGGGAGGAGTTCCAGGACTACTGGCAGTACATGTGCACCGAGGTCCTGGAGAACAACAAGGCCGCCCGGGACGTCCTCGATCTGACCGAATTGCCCAAGCCGCCGTTCGCGAGTTGGATGCCGGACGAGGTCTGGGCCGCACAGCGAAAACTGTTGGCGCCCTTCTTCGTTTGGTTCACCGTGGGGTTGTATGACCCGCCTGTGCGCAAGCTGATGGGCTATGGCTGGTCCCGTCGGGATGAGTGGTTCCACCGACGGTTCTGCGATGTGGTGTCCGCGACCTTCAGCCTGATTCCCAGACGGGCCAGGATGCATCCGCGGCCCCGGGCCGGCTGGGACCGCGCCACGGGTCGTATCCCTGCCGACAGTCCGCTGCCGGAGACCTCGGCGCGCAATCTCCCACCGGTGGAACACCGCGACAACGGCATGCACTACTGCCCGCACGTGGACTGAGCGCCCGCCGGCGGTCCACCCCTCGACTGTGCCGGTTCTCGGTGAGTTCTCATCGATTTATCGACGAGAGCCTGCACAGTGAGCGTTGCAGCCTCTTCGAGCTGCGCGCCGCGGTGTAATCCGCCCACAGCCGACTACGGTTAGCGGTATGTTCGCCCCCGAACTGCTCGGTGGCCGTTATGAGGTGGGCGGCGTTCTGGGCCGGGGCGGCATGGCCGAGGTGCGCGCGGCGTTCGACACCCAGACGGCGCAGACGGTCGCGATCAAGTTTCTCTACCCGGGATTCGACACCAACCCCGAGTATCGGCTGCGGTTCTGGGCCGAGGCACAGTCGGCTGCTGCGCTGCGGCATCCGAATATCATCACCGTGTACGGCACTGGCGAGCACAACGGCCTGCCCTTCATCGTCATGGAGCGACTGCCCGGCCACAGCCTGGCGGATCTGATCGCAGCAGGGCCGGTAGCGCCGGGGTACGTGCGAGCGATGCTCGTCGACGTACTGGCCGCACTGGGCGCCGCGCACCGGGCGGGGATTCTGCACCGTGACATCAAGCCCGCCAACATCTTGTTCAGCGACGCCGGCGCGGCGCGGGTGGCCGACTTCGGGCTGGCCAAGGGGCCAGACACGGGACGCACCGAGACCGGCCGCATCATGGGGACGATGGCCTACATGAGTCCGGAGCGGCTGGCCGGCCGCCCCGCCACCGCGGCCGACGACCTCTATGCGGTCGGTGTCGTCGGTTTTGAAGCGCTCACCGGTCGGCGTGCCTTTCCCGAGGAGAATCTCGTAGCGCTCGCCAACGCGATCACCGGGAACCCGCCGCCGCCCGTCTCGGTGCTACGGCCCGACATCGATCCACAGTTGTCGGCGGTCGTCGACCGCGCGATGAGCCTGGACCCGTCGGCGAGGTTCACCTGCGCCGACGCGATGTGGGCCGAACTCGTCGAGGTGGACGGTGAACCGGTTACCGAGCCCTTGCGGATCCTGCGGCCGGCCGCCTTGGCTGCGGCCTTGCCGGTGTCGGGTCCGCCGACCACGGTGATGCGCCCACCGGCGCTGGTGCGTAGATCCGGGCGCCGTGTCCTGCTGCTGGCGTTCGTCGTCGCGTTCCTGCTGACATTGGCGCTGGGCGCACTCGCCCTCGGCGTGGTCGACAAGGTGGCTGAGCGGCCGGCACCGGTTCAGCGGCTGGTGGACAAGCTCCTGGTCGACGTCCAGGACAACGTCATCGACAAGCCGACGACCCTTCAACGACTGGGGGAGAATCCGGTGATCGAGATCGTCGACAAGGTTGTCGGTGACAACCAGCAGAGCCGTGACGAGTGACTTGGATCAAGCAGAAGGGCATGTCGTGCCCCCAGTAGGGATCGAACCTACGACCTGCGGATTAAAAGTCCGTAGCTCTACCAACTGAGCTATAGGGGCATGCGGCCATCAGGATAGCCGAGGGGAGGAGCCGCCCGAATCGCCAGGCGCGCAGGAGGCTCCGCGTTTGGGGATTGAGGCTGGCGTGCCCTAAGCTGACGTGGCTCCCAACGCTCCGCGTTGCGAGTACCCCGGAGAGATTCGGCCGGCCCCCTTCGTCTAGCGGCCTAGGACGCCGCCCTTTCAAGGCGGTAGCGCGG
>CAYLWH010000067.1:0-23766 GCA_964387245.1 uncultured Mycobacterium sp. | reverse complement strand
CTGGCGCTCACCCTCAAGCAGGGCGGAAACCTGATCCTGCTCGACGAGCCCACCAACGACCTCGACGTCGAGACCCTCGGCTCGCTGGAGAACGCGCTGGAGCAGTTCCCGGGCTGCGCGGTGGTCATCAGCCACGACCGCTGGTTCCTCGACCGCACCTGCACGCACATCCTGGCGTGGGAGGGCGACGACGACAACGAGGCCAGGTGGTTCTGGTTCGAGGGCAACTTCGGCGCCTACGAGGAGAACAAGATCGAGCGACTCGGTGCGGAAGCAGCCCGTCCGCACAGGGTGACCCACCGGAAGCTCACACGGGACTAATGTTGTCGGCTGTGCCCGACCAACGTCGGCCGGCGCACAGCTGACACAGGAGCCGAGCCCATGACGGTGAATCCGGGTGCACCGCCCCCCGTCGACTGGACGCAACTGTCCCCGGACCTGACGGCGAAGCTCGCCGACGCCTACCTGGGCACGTTTCGTGGCCCGCACGGCGACGCCCCGCACACCGATGTGGATTCCGCCGACACCGGTGCGCCGCGAAAACCGGCCGGAGCCGACGCCGTCCTCACGGCGCTGCTGACCGCCGCGTACAGCCTCGGGGCGCATCGCCCCGCCGGCGCCACCCGGGTTGCGGTGTACCGCGCCGACCAACCGGGGGGATTCGGCCCAGCGTTGCAGATCGTCACCGACCACGGCGAGATGCTGATGGATTCGGTGACCGTGCTGCTGCACCGGCTCGGGGTGGCCTACGTGTCCATCATGAACCCCCGATTCCTCGTGCGGCGCGGGCAGGCGGGTGAGTTGCTGGACATCGCGCCGGCCGCCGAAGGTTCCGACGACGAGGCCGCCGAGACCTGGATCCACATCCAGCTGTCGCCGTCGGTGGAACGACACGCTCTGGCCGAGGCGCAGCGCCTGCTGCCGGACGTGCTCGCCGACAGCCGTCAGGTGGCCTTGGACTCGGCGGCGATGAACGCCACGTTGACCGGCCTGGCCGATGCGCTGGAAGGCGACTCCGGTGACCGGTTTCCCGGTCCGGACCGCGGGGACGTGGCCGATCTGCTGCGCTGGCTCGGCGGCGGCCACTTCGTGCTGCTGGGCTATCAGCGCTGCCCGGTGCGTGACGGTCGCGCCTCGGTGGACCAGGACAGCCGGCTGGGTGTGCTGCGGGTGCGCGACGAGGATCTGCCCCAGCTCACCGACAACGACGACCTGTTGGTGCTGGCGCAGGCGACCATTCCGAGTTACCTGCGCTACGGCGCCTACCCGTACATCGTCGTGGTGCGCGAGCATCCCGGTGGCACGGCGCTCGAGCACCGGTTCGTGGGGCTGTTCACGGTGGCCGCGATGAACGCCAACGTGCTCGAGATCCCGCTCATCTCCCGGCGCGTCCACGGTGCGCTGGCGCTGGCCGACAAGAATCCGAGCCACCCCGGACAGCTGCTGCTCGACGTCCTGCAGACCGTGCCGCGCTCGCAACTGTTCGCGTTGAACGCCCAACAACTGCACGACATGGCGTTGACGGTCATCGGCCTGGGCTCACGGCGACGCACGCTGCTGTTCGCCCGCGCCGACCAGCTCGGTCACTTCGTGTCGTGCCTGGTGTATCTGCCCCGCGACCGCTACACCACCGCGGTCCGGCTGGAGATGCAAGACATCCTGGTTCGCGAGTTCGGCGGCGTGGGCATCGAATACTCCGCCCGGGTCAGCGAATCGCCTTGGGCGCTGGTCCATTTCACGGTGAAGTTGCCGGACGGTTCCCGGCCGCAGGACATCGACGTCTCGCTGGGCAACGAGACCCGGATCCAGTCCTTGCTCACCGAGGCGGCGCGGACCTGGGGAGACCGGTTGCTGGGCGCGGTTGCGGCCGGGTCCATCGGTCAGGCGCAGGCCGAGCACTACGCGACCTCGTTCTCCGAGGGCTACAAACAGATCGTCGAGCCGGAAGACGCCATCGCCGACATTGCGATCATCGAAGAGCTGCAACGCGATTCGGTGAGGCTGGTGTTCAGTGAGGGGCGTAACGGGGACGCCGCACTGTTGACCTGGTACCTGGGCGGCAGGTCGGCGTCGCTGTCCGAGCTGCTGCCGATGCTGCAGTGCATGGGCGTGGTCGTCCTCGACGAGCGCCCGTTCACCGTGACCCGCGCGGATGGGCTGCCGGTGTGGATCTACCAGTTTCGGGTGACGCCGCACCGCACCATTGCGCCGGCCGCACCGGATGAGCTCGAAGACGTCTCCCGGCGGTTCGCCGACACTGTCACGGCCATCTGGCAGGGTTGGGTGGAGATCGACCGGTTCAACGAACTGGTGTTGCGCGCCGGGTTCACCTGGCAGCAGGTCGTCATCCTGCGCGCCTACGCAAAGTATCTGCGGCAGGCCGGTTTTCCATACAGTCAGGCGCACATCGAGACCGTGATCAACGGCCACGCCGGAACCGCGCGTTCACTGGTCGAACTGTTCGAGGCACTGTTCGACCCGGCTAACAACGATGCCGACAGGGCCCAGGCCGCCGCGGTCGCTGTCGCCGCAGATATGGACGCGTTGGTGAGCCTGGACACCGACCGGGTGCTGCGCGCGTTCGCATCGCTGATCCAGGCCACTCTGCGGACGAATTACTTTGTCACCCGCCCGGATTCGGCGCGCAGCCAGGGTGTGGTGGCGATGAAGCTGAACCCCGGTCTGATCGACGAACTTCCGCTGCCGCGGCCCAAGTTCGAGATCTTCGTCTACTCCCCGCGGGCCGAGGGCGTGCACCTGCGGTTCGGGTCGGTGGCGCGCGGCGGGCTGCGCTGGTCGGATCGCCGCGAGGACTTCCGCACCGAGATCCTGGGCCTGGTCAAGGCGCAAGCCGTGAAGAACGCCGTCATCGTGCCGGTGGGCGCCAAGGGCGGATTCGTGGTCAAGAACCCGCCGCTGCCCACCGGCGAGCCCGGCGCCGACCGCGACGCCACCCGCAACGAGGGCGTCGCCTGCTACCGGCTGTTCATCGCCGGGCTGCTCGACGTCACCGACAACGTCGACCGCGCGACCGGAGCGGTGCTGCCGCCAGCGGAGGTGGTGCGCCGCGACGGCGACGACGCCTACCTGGTGGTGGCCGCGGACAAGGGCACCGCGACGTTCTCCGACATCGCCAACGATGTGGCGGCCTCCTACGGGTTCTGGCTCGGCGACGCGTTCGCATCCGGCGGTTCGGTCGGCTACGACCACAAGGCGATGGGCATCACCGCCAAGGGTGCCTGGGAGAGTGTCAAGCGGCACTTCCGCGAAATGGGTGTCGACACCCAGTGCGAGGATTTCACCGTCGTCGGCATCGGCGACATGGCCGGCGACGTGTTCGGCAACGGAATGCTGCTGTCCCGACACATCCGGCTCGTCGCGGCGTTCAACCATATGCACATCTTCCTCGACCCCGACCCGGACGCCACGACCAGTTGGGTCGAGCGGCAGCGGATGTTCAACCTGCCGCGCTCCACCTGGGACGACTACGACAAGTCGCTGATCTCCGCCGGCGGCGGCGTGTTCAGCCGGGAGCAGAAGTCGATCCCGATCAGCCCGCAGGTTCGCCGCGTGCTCGGCATCGCCGACGGGGAGCCCGGGGCCACCACTGAACTGACGCCGCCCGCACTCGTCAAAGCCATCCTCAAGGCTCCAGTCGACCTGCTCTGGAACGGCGGTATCGGAACCTACGTCAAGGCCGAGACCGAATCCGACGCCCAGGTCGGCGACCGTGCCAACGACCTGGTTCGGGTCAACGGAAACCAGTTGCACGCCAGGGTGTTCGGCGAGGGCGGCAACCTCGGCGTCACATCGCTGGGACGCGTCGAGTTCGATCTGTCGGGCGGCCGGATCAACACCGACGCGCTGGACAACTCCGCCGGGGTGGACTGCTCCGATCACGAGGTGAACATCAAGATCCTGGTCGACTCGCTGGTCACCCTCGGCAAGGTCGGCGCCGGCGAACGAACCGCGCTGCTGGAGTCGATGACCGAGGAGGTGGGCCGGCTGGTGCTGTCCGACAACGCCGGGCAGAACGACCTGATGGGCACGAGTCGGGCCAACGCGGCCAGCCTGCTCAACGTGCACGAGCGGCAGATCAGGGAACTCGAATCCACCCGTGGGTTGAACCGTGAACTCGAGGCACTGCCGAACGCGAAGGAGATCCGCCGGCGCACCGAGGTGGGCCTGGGCCTGACATCCCCGGAACTGGCGACGCTGATGGCCCACGTCAAACTCGCGCTCAAGAACGACGTCCTGGCCAGCGATCTGCCCGACCAGGATGTGTTCGCCTCGCGGCTGCCGTCCTACTTCCCGGCTCAGTTGCGCGACCACTTCGTCCCCGAGATCCGAAACCACCAACTGCGCCGCGAGATCGTGGCCACCATGTTGGTCAACGACATCGTCGACACCGCGGGCATCAGCTACGCCTACCGGCTCTGCGAGGATGTCGGCGTGGGCTACGTCGACGCGGTGCGCGCCTACGTGGCCACCGATGCCATCTTCGGCATCGGCGAGTTGTGGCGGCGGATCCGCGCGGCCAGCCTGGCCAACAACATCCCGGTGCACGTCTCCGACCGGATGACGCTGGACCTGCGCCGGCTCGCCGACCGGGCCGGACGGTGGCTGCTCAACAACCGTCCGCAGCCACTGGCCGTCGGCGCCGAGATCAACCGGTTCGCCGACAAGGTCGCCGCGCTCACACCGCACATGCTCGAGTGGCTCCGTGGCGACGACCTGGCCATCGTCAACAAGGAGGCCGGCGAGTTCGCCGGCCACGGCGCCCCGGAGGATCTTGCGCTGGCCATATCCGCCGGGTTGAACAAATACAGCCTGCTCGACGTGATCGACATCGCCGACATCGTGGAGCGGGACCCGGACGAAGTGGCGGACACCTACTTTGCGCTCATGCACCATCTGGGCACCGAGGGCCTGCTCACCGCCGTGTCCGGCCTGTCCCGTGATGATCGCTGGCATGCGTTGGCGCGCTTGGCGCTTCGCGACGACATCTACAGCTCGGTGCGAACCCTGACGCTCGACGTGCTGGCAGTCGGTGAGCCCGAGGAGACCGGTGAGCAGAAGATCGCCGAATGGCAGCACACCAACGCCTCCCGGCTCGACCGGGCCCGTCGAACCCTCAACGAGATCTACGCCGACGACGAACGCGACCTGGCCACGCTGTCGGTGGCCGCACGCCAGATCCGCAACATGACGCGGACCAGCGGAAGGGGGAGTAACTCGTGAGCAGGTCCGGGTTCGTCACCCCGGTGCCGGTGCGCTGGTCGGACATCGACATGTACCAGCACGTCAACCACGCGACGATGGTCACCATCCTCGAGGAGGCGCGGGTCCCGTTCCTGGCCGACGCATTCGGCGCGACCATCACCACCACCGGCCTGCTGATCGCCGAGGTAAAGGTGTCTTACAAAGGTCAACTGCGGCTGGTGGATTCGCCTCTACAGGTGACCATCTGGGTGAACCGGCTGCGCGCGGTCGACTTCACGCTGGGCTACGAGGTGCGTTCGGTCGATGCCGACCCGGAGTCCAAGCCGGCCGTGATCGCCGAGACGCAGCTGGCCGCCTTCGATATCAACGAGCAGCGCCTGGTGCGGCTGTCCGGGGACCACCGTGAGTATCTCGAGGGGTGGTTGCGATAGCCGGGCTCATCACGGAACGCGGCATCTGGCCTCGGGATGTCGCGGACCGTGCCGACCTCGCGACGTTCGCCCAACGAGTGCTGCGCCTCGACGGCGCGGCCGTGGTTCGGCTGCGCACGCGGTCGGATGACACGCTGATCGGCTGGGCGGCAACGGGTTTCGATGTGCTGGCCGCTCGGGTGGTGTCCGGTCGGATGCGGCCGGGGGATATGTCGGTGGGCGCCGACGCGCTGGTGCGTGCCCTCGCGGCCGCCGAACAGTCGGGTTACGTCGACCCCGGTTACGCGATGGACTCCGCGTGGCGGGGCGTCCTGCCGCCGGCGACCGGCTTCGTCCATCTCGAAGACATCCCGGTCCGGGTGCTGCTCGACCTGGCGCAGCGGGGTGTTGCACTGGCCCGCGAGCACGGCAGTGCCCAAGGTCCACCGGTGTCGCTGCTGGATCAGGACGTGATCAGCGTCGATTCCGGCGGGCAGACCGTCGGCATCCCGATGCGATGCGTATTCGCGTTGACGGCAATGGGATTTCTGCCGCAGTCGACCGACGCCGCCGACGACTTCTCGCCGGCCTCGGTGGCCGCGGACGAAGTGGTCCGGGTTCGCGTGCTGCCGACCTGGTTGCGCATCGACGCCCGCTTCGGGTCGGTGTACCGCCGCCGCGGTGACCCGGCTGTGGTGCTGCGGTGAACGTCAGGCGCGGTGAGCGACCCTCGGCCCGAACCCGCTTCGGTCCGCCGTCCAAGCGACGGTGTGCGGGCTGACCTGCCGCGTACGATGCAGCCATGGTGGGGACACCGGGTGGACCGCCGCGCCGGCCGAATGTTCCCCGGCGCGTTGGCGCAATGACGCCCAGCTTGACGATCAAGTCGCGGCAGGAGCCGGAACCCACGGCGCCGGTGGCTGCCGACCCGCCCGACGCCGCGTCGACTCTGCGGTCAGCGTTGTCCGTGATCACCACCGTGGGAACGCCGCTGACGATCATCACGGCGCTGATGCTGTACTTCGGCTGGGCGCGCAGTGACGCGCAGTCCCGTTGGATGGGCATCGACGTCAGCCTGTTCCACTTCTCCGCGCAGGATTTCGTCTTGCGCAGTATCAGCACGCTGTTCGTGCCGTTGCTTGTCGCGGGCGTTGTCGGAATCGTCTGGCTGGAACTACATCGGCGTGCCGCGGCCGCGTCCGCTGACCCCGAGCGGAGCCGGGTCGTGCGCGTGGCGGGCACGGTGACGATGTGTGCCGGTATCGCTACGGCCGTTGTGGGTGTGGCACTCGCGGCGATGAAACTGCAATGGCCGTTCGGCTCGGTGGTGTTCCCGCTATTGCTCGCCGGGGGAACGGCTTTCGCCGCGTACGGTCGCCAGCTCAGGCAGCTCGGACGCGGACCCGCCGCGGTGCGGATCTCGGTTCCGCGCTGGCAGGTCGTCCTGGAGAACCTGTTCGTCGGTGTGATCATCGCGTTGGCGGTGTTCTGGGCCGTCGGCGAATACGCCGGAATCGTGGGACGCGGCGTCGGCCGGGAGATCGAAGGTACGATCTCGAGCCTGCCCAAAGCCACCGCGATCAGCGAGGTTCCGCTCGGCATCGATGCGCCGAACGTGACGACCAATGAAATCTCGGTGGGCCCCAAGACTCTGTACCGCACGTCCGGTCTACGGTTGCTGGGTGAGTCGGGCGGCCGGATCTTCCTGCTCAACGACGGCTGGAGTCGACGCAGCGGCAGCATCATCGTGCTGGAGGACGACAAGTCCGTCAGCTGGCAGTTCGCCCGCTGAATTCGCTCAGCCCGCGGTCGCGGTAGCCGAGGTTGTGTAGGCCGGCGCGGAGGTGGTGGCGTCTTCCGTCGGCGAGGTCTCCGTAGACGTCTCCGAGGAATCCGTCGTGGAGTCTGTGGTCGAATCCGCAGGCGGGCCCGCAATGCTGTTGTTGTCGCGCGAGCAGGCCGTACGGCCGTCGGCGGTGTTCGGGAACGTCAGGGCGGGCTGCTCGCCGGGATGTTGGTCGTGCCATGCCAGCAGAGTTTCGACCATGGTCGATATGGTCTCGTCCACGCAGTCCGCCGGTCCGATGGCGGCGTCTGCCCCGCGATCGGCGAACGCTGTTGACGCCACGGCCCACTGGTCCTGTTCGTCGTCGACCGCCGCTCGGCAAGCGGCCACCGCCGCCTTGTAGAGGTTGCCGAATCCGGCGTCCGGCGTCTGCACGTCGTTCTGCAGAGACTGGCAATTGTGCTCCAGGAAGTAGTAGTACACGTCCCAGCCCGGGGTGGGGAACTTCGGATCGTCCGGCCCGAACGGCACCCATGCCAACCCGCTGTCGGGTGATCCCGGGGATGTGGTGTCCGACCCTGCACCCGCTGTGCCGGAACTCGTGCCCGACGTAGTCGTGGATGTTCGCACCGTCTCGCCCAATGTGTCCGTGGTAGTCGAGGCACCGATCTTATCCGTCGAGTTCTCTTCTGCCACACCGCATCCGGTTGACAACAGACCGACGATCAGTGCGGTCGCGGTCAGTCTCAGAGCCGCTCCGGATGCGCGCCCTCGCCTACCCGTGCATCGTCCGATGTGCATGCTGTGTCCCCCTCGAGTCGACAAATGAATTTACCGCCGACAGCGTCGGTCGAACGGAGAAACTCGTCAGCCGGCTCCCGTACGTACTGGGCTTCTCGCAGGGGAGTCGCGCTACAGGGGCGAATTCACCATCGAATGGGCGGCCATCTCCAGGTAGTCGAGCAGCGCCTTGCGGTGCTCGTCGTCCATCGTTTCGGCGTCGATCTCGGCAACCGCGGTGTGCATGCACCGCAGCCAGGCGTCGCGCTCGAGGAAGCCGATCCGGAACGATACGTGGCGCATCCGCAGCCGTGGATGACCGCGTTGGTCGGAGTAGGTGCGCGGCCCGCCCCAATACTGCTCGAGGAACATCCGCAGCCGGTTCTCGGCGCCGCTGAGATCCTCCTCGGGATACAGCGGTCGCAGGATCTCGTCCTCGGCGACCTGTTCGTAGAATCGCGCGACGATCCGGCGAAACGTCTCGGCGCCGCCGACTGCGTCATAGAAAGACTGCTGCGGATGATCCATCGGAGCCATTCTCGCCGACTTTGTTCAGCCGCCGACCCGGGACAGCATCCGATCGGCGATCACTGCGGGCTCATCATCGAGTTGCCTGGCCAGGACGCTGAGATCGATCACGATGTCGTCCTTGGCGGCGAGGATGCGGTACTCCGGCAGATCGTGTCGTGCGGTCAGCGTGTTCGGCAGCGTCACGCGATCGCCGCTGACCGTCGCGGTTCCGATGATCCAGGTCAGTCCGGGACTCGTCGAGGAAGAGATGGTGAAGGACCGGCCGGCACACTGCCGCCACTGCTCGGCGTTCTGGGCCACGAAACTCCGGGCGTCCGCGGCGGTGGGGAAGGATGCGGCCACCTGGTTGACCATCGTCGCCGTGCCCGTATCGCTGTAGCCGGCGCGGGTGTACCCGGTGGCGCCGCTGGCGTCGTAGACGGTGTTCAGGCCCGCGGCGACCGCGCCGGCACACTCCGGTGGATCGGCTTTGGCATCCTTGTCGGCGCCTGACTTGCCGGGTGTCGACTTCGTCTCGGTGAGCCCGGGGGCCTTCAGGATGTCGCGGAGTTCGTCGCGGCTCAGCAGTATGCCGGACAGATCAGGGTGGGTGGGCGCGGTCTGGGTGTGTGCCGGGTCGGGCACAGCGAAACCGTCCGGGCGGTTGGCCACCGTGACATCGCCCGGACTTCCTACCGTGGCAGCCCACACCGCCGCGCCCACGACGGTGAGCACGACGAACGTGTACGACAGCGTCAGGCCGACCATCGCGAGGTCGCGTCCGCGTTGTAGACCGCGGCGGATCTGGCCCAGTGCCAGGTGCCCCAGCACCGCCCCGACGGGGGGGAACAGGAACGCGAAGATCACCGAGCCGACGGCCAGTGCGTTGGACGGTCGGCCGGCGGGCGGTTGGTGGGCGGGCGGTTGGCCGGGGGGCGGTTGGCCGGCGGGCGGTCCATACGGTGTATAGCCCGGTGTATGGCCGGGTGCGTAGGCCGGTGGGTAGGCCGGATACTGGGGATAGGGACCGGGCGGGATTCCCGGGGTCCAGGAGGGTTGCGGACCGTGCGCGCCGTGAGTCATCTCTCTCATTCTGACGGATGCCCGAACGTGCCTTGCCCGCGGCACCTCACACCGCCCGTCGCGCCCCTGATGGTCGGGGGATTGACCTGCAAACACGGACGGAATTGCCGTGCGATCGGCGCCGATCCATGGTGAACTGTTGCGCGGAGGGCGAATGGCGCAGCGCAAGCGGAACCTGACGAATAGGAGCGGCCAGCGCGCCGCGGCCGGACTTGCCGCGGTGGGAACCGCTTTGCCCCTGCACGCCGTGGATACGCCCCATGACACCGGTTCGGTTTGGGGCCGCCGCCGGGTCCTGCTGCTCAACTCCACCTATGAGCCGCTGACGGCACTGCCGATGCGGCGCGCGATTGTCATGCTGCTGTGCGGCAAGGCCGAGGTGGTGCACGACGATCCCGACGGTCCGGTGATCCATTCCGCCACACGTGTCATCGCCGTGCCGTCGGTGATTCGGTTGCGGGTGTTCGTGCGGGTGCCGTACCGCGCCAGAGTCCCCATGACCAGGGCCGCACTGATGCACCGGGATCGGTTTCGGTGCGCCTACTGCGGCGGCAAGGCCGACACGGTCGACCACGTGGTGCCCCGCAGTCGGGGCGGTCAGCACACCTGGGAGAACTGCGTGGCGTGCTGTTCGACGTGCAACCACCGCAAGGCCGACAAGCTGCTCTCGGAGTTGGGTTGGATGTTGCGGTCGTCGCCGATGCCTCCCAAGGGCCAACACTGGCGGCTGCTGTCGACGGTCAAGGAACTCGACCCCGCCTGGGTCCGGTATCTCGGCGAGGGCGCGGCGTAGCCCGACGGACTCGTGAGTTGCTGCGCCGGACGGCTTGCGGTGGGATAGGTTGATCCGCGTGAGTACCGCGTTGACCCATTCCCTGATCGGAGGAGTGCCGCTGCTCGTCGCGGCGGTGTTCGCCTTGCTGACGTTGACGAAGAAGGGGCCGCACCCCGATCCGTACAAACTGTCCGAACCGTGGACGCACGGCCCGATCCTCTGGGCCGCCACTGACGAGAAGGTCGGTGGCGGCCACGAGCATGGGCACGGTTTCGAAGTGGGAGGTGGCGCCAGTGGCCGGTGGTAAACACACCAGGATCGCGACGGTCGATCGGGCGTCGCTGCCACACGGCTGGGCGGTCACCTCGTCGGGGCGACTGTCCGGCGTCACCGAGCCGGGGACGCTCTCGGAGACCTATCCCTTCTCGATCAAAGACCGGGTCGCACTCGACGACGCGCTGAAGTACGGCTCGCGTGCCGCCAAGGCCCGCTTTGCGGTGTACATCGGCGACCTCGGCGGTGACACCGCCGCCGAGGCGCGCAACATCCTCGGCCGGGTTCCGACTCCCGATGACGCTGTGCTGCTGGCCGTTTCACCTACTCAGCGGGCCATCGAGGTGGTCTACGGCTCGGGTGTGCAGGGCCGCGGCGCCGAGTCGGCCGCACCGCTTGGCGTGGCCGCCGCCGCGTCGGCGTTCCAGGACGGCAACCTGGTGGACGGTCTGATCAGCGCCATCCGCGTGTTGAGTGCGGGCATTTCCCGACCGTAGCGTTTCTGCGCGAGCATGCATGGCGCGCGCTCGTGAGTTGCGCCGACTGTGCATCTGGATACGCGAAATCGCGGAAATGGGTATGAAACCGCACAATCGTCAGCCTGGATGTCCGTCGGGTGCGGATGCCCGGGCTCGCGCGGGGGATGCGGGTGCGTTCAGGCTGAGTCGGCCGCCCGCGCCTTCAGTGACCGCACCACACCCGCGCGGCCTTCCAGAACCAGCCGGCGCAATGCCGGCGGCAACTCGGGGTCGGCCAGGTAGCGGTCGGCGGTGTCGACAGCGGACTGGCTGACGTCCCACGATGGGTACAACCCGACGACCACGGTCTGGGCGACCTCGCTGGACCGGCGCTCCCACACCCGACTGATGGCGTCGAAATAGCGCTGCGTGAACGGTGCGAGCACCTCACCTTGTCCGGGCCGGACGAACCCGCCGATGATGGCGCGGCCGGTGATGTTGGCCAGTGCGTCGTCCTCGATGACCTGCTGCCAGGCCGACTCCTTGACGGCGGCTTGCGGGCGGGCCGCCGCTGCGGCAGCGGCGTTGCGCTTGCCGGCCGCGGTGTTGTCGCGCGTGGCCTCGACGTCGATGAACGGGGTCGCGGTGTCGTCGGCGTCGAGGTGGCCCGCCGCGGCCAGGGCGGTGACGATGCGCCAACGCAGGTCGGTGTCGACCAGCAGGCCGGTCAGGCCGAGGCCGGCGGGGTCGCGGTCGAGCAGGTCGGCCAGCAACACCACGTGCCGCTCGGGGAGCACCGAGGTGCACAGGGCGTTGACGAATGCGAGCTGATGGTCGGAGCCCGGCTCGGCAGCCTGCGCCAGCTCGACGAGTCGGTCGGCGAACGCCGGCCACCCTTCCGAACGCGCCCAACCGGGTTCGGCATAGGATCCCAGCGCGGTCTGGGCCTGCATCAGCAACCGTTGTGCGACGCCGACCTCGGACTCGGCACCGATCCCGCCGGACACCAGCGCCACGAAGTCGCGGGCCTTGAGTTCGGCCTCGCGGGTCATCTCCCAGGCCGCCGACCATGCCAGCGTGCGGGGCAGCGGCTCGGCGATGTCGGCGATACGGTTCAACAGGGTGTCCAACGATTGGGGATCCAGCCGCACCGAGCAGTAGGTCAGGTCGTCGTCGTTGACGATGATCAGCTTGCCACGGGAAACGCCCTGCAGCCCGGGAACATCGGTGGAGGATCCGTCGACGTCGAGCTCTTCGCGACGCACCCGGACGAGCTTGCCGTCGTCGTCGTCATAGATGCCGACGGCCAGCCGGTGCACCCGGGTCTCACCCGCGCCCGGTGCGGCGCCACTCTGGTCGATCGCGAACCGGGTGAACGTGCCGTCGGCGGCGACGTCGAAGTCGGGCCGCAGGGTGTTCAGCCCGGTTGTCTTGAGCCACTGGCGGCCCCACTGCGACAGGTCGCGGCCCGACGACTTCTCCAGTGCGCCCAGCAGGTCCCCGAAGGTGGCGTTGCCGAACGCGTGGTCGCGGAAGTAGTCCCGCAGCCCGGCAAGGAACGCTTCGAGGCCGACATAGGCCACCAGCTGCTTGAGCACACTGGCGCCCTTGGCGTAGGTGATGCCGTCGAAGTTCACCTCGACGGCGTGCAGGTCCGGGATGTCGGCGGCGACCGGGTGCGTCGAGGGCATCTGGTCCTGCCGGTAGGCCCAGGACTTCTCCGCGTTGGCGAACGTCGTCCAGGCCTGCGAGTACTCGGTGGCCTCGGCCTGGCACAGCACCGAGGCGAACGTCGCGAACGACTCGTTGAGCCACAGGTCGTCCCACCACGTCATGGTGACCAGGTCGCCGAACCACATGTGGGCCATCTCGTGCAGCACCGTCTCGGCGCGACGTTCGTAGGAGGCGCGGGTGACCTTGGAGCGGAAGACGTAATCCTCCAGGAAGGTCACCGCGCCGGCGTTCTCCATGGCGCCCGCATTGAACTCCGGGACGAACAACTGGTCGTACTTCCCGAACGCGTACGGGGTGCCGAAATTCTTGTGGTAGAAGCCGAATCCTTGCTTGGTCTCGGTGAACAGCCGTTCGTGGTCCATGAACTCGGCCAACGAGGCGCGGCAGAAGATGCCCAGCGGGATCTCGCCGTGCGAGTCGGCGTAGGCGTCGCGCCACACCGCGTACGGGCCGGCGATCAGCGCCACCAGGTAGGTGCTCATCGGCGGCGTGGTCGCGAACGTGTGAACGGCGACGTCCCCATCGCGTTGAGCCGTTGTCGTGGCGCCGTTGGAGATGACTTCCCAGTGCGCCGGCGCGGTGACCGTCAGATCGAACGCGGCCTTGAGGTCGGGCTGGTCGAAGCACGCGAACATCCGCTTGGCGTCGGCGGTTTCGAACTGCGAATAGAGATAGACCTCGCCGTCCACCGGGTCGACGAAGCGGTGCAGGCCCTCGCCGGTGTTGGAGTAGCGGCAGTCGGCGTCGACGACGACGACGTTGTGCTCGGCCAGAGCCCGCAGCGGGATGCCGGTGGATTCGTCGTACCCGGACACGTCGATGTCGCGTCCGTTGAGCGTGGCGCCGCGGATGGTGCCGGCGGCGATGTCGAGGTAGGTGTCGGCTCCGGCGAGCGCGTCGAATTGGACCGTCGTCACCGACCGGAAGGTGCGCTCACCAGGTTTGCCGTTGCCGTCGGTCAGGTCGAGGTCGATGCGGTAACTGTCGACGGTTACCAGCGCGGCGCGTTCGACGGCCTGGTCCTGAGTCAGATTGGGAAGTGCCACGCCCGTCAACACTAGACGGCGAGCGGGAACACGGGTTGGGTGAAGCGGGTTGTGCCGATCAGAACCCTGCCCTGATACGAGAGGACATGCCCATGCCCGAGAAGTCTCGCGCCGATTTCTGGTTCGACCCGCTGTGTCCGTGGTGCTGGATCACCTCCCGGTGGATTCTCGAGGTGGAGAAAGTCCGCGACATCGAGGTCAACTTTCACGTGATGAGCCTCGCGGTGCTCAACGAGGGCCGGGACCTGCCCGAGAACTACCAGGAGATGATGAAAAAGGCCTGGGGTCCGGTCCGGGTGGCGATCGCCGCGGAGCAGACGAAAGGCCCGGAGGTCCTGGGCCCGCTGTACACCGCGATGGGGACCGAGATCCACAACAACGGCAACACGGACTTCGGGGATGTCATCGCCAAGTCGCTGCAGCAGGTCGGACTGCCGGCCGAACTCGCCTCGGCTGCCACCTCCGAGACGTACGACGAAGCCCTGCGCAAGAGCCATCACGAGGGCATGGACGCCGTCGGCGAGGATGTCGGCACCCCGACAATCCACGTCAACGGGGTGGCGTTCTTCGGCCCGGTGCTCTCCCACATCCCGCGCGGCGAGGAGGCCGGCAAGCTCTGGGACGCGTCGGTGGTCTTCGCGTCCTACCCGCACTTCTGGGAACTCAAGCGGACCCGGACGGAGTCGCCGGAGTTCGACTGAACGCTGACGGGTGTGTTCACCGGGCCAGCGCCCGATCACTCCGTCGAATTCGAGGTCGATGAGGGCGCGGCCCGTTGCACGGTGTGTCGCAGATGGTGTTGGGGCAGTCGCCCTTTGGTTTCAAAGCCAACCGGGCGTTGTGGCACGAGGATATCGGGGTTGGCGAATGAGTGCTATTGCGACCGTGGATATTTCGGGTCCTGGTGCGGGACCATGTCGGGGTCGAGCACCCCCATGACGGCCCGCTCGACGGCTGAGAATCTGACGCGTTCCTGCTCCAGACGGACCCCGGCGCCGAAGACATCCTCGATCAGGTCGCGGTAGAGACGTGCTTCCGCGCCGGTCAGATGCGCTAGGTTGGCATTGACCGGCGACGGCTCACGATCCCAATGCGCTTGGTGGGCAAGCAAGGTCGAGCGATCCATCAGAAGCGAACGAGTGTGCGGGAATCGGGATCGCATCAGGTCGAGGATGCGGAATCCGTGCGTGTCGATGTCGCCCCAGTAGTGCAGGGATGTCGTCGACAGCCAGTCCAGTCCGCTGACCCGCGATATCGCGTAGCCGCCGCCGAAGATCAGCAGCGACCGGGGCGTCGGCGGGAACGCCAGGAACGTCACCTCGTTCTCGACCAGGAACACGCGGTCAACCGGCAAGGGGTGCGCGGCGAGCTCGTCCACCGTGAGTTGGACGTCGGAGATACCGGCCGGCCAGGGTGCAACGCCAGGGTCCAGTACCCGGATACGGATCCTGGTCGGCTTGAGGCGGAAGCCATAGCGCTCGGCGAGGTCCGGCGCTGCCGGGTTGGCCGGGCTTCCGACGACGAGATCCACCATCTCGCGCAGGACACCTTTGTGCCGCTCGATGAATTTCGTGTCGACACCTGGAATGTCGATCTGCCGCAGGTACCGGTTGCGGTCGGCGTTGTCCGCGATCCATTGCGCGCAGGTGAGCAGCCGGTCGAAGACCGCTTCGTGGCCCAACGCGCGCGCCGGCTTGCCGACCACCCACTGATGTAGCGGCGGAGCACATGTCTGCGCCGCGTGGACCAGCTCGGCGTGGCGCCGGGCTTCGTCGGTGGTGCCGAGAAAGGCCGCAAGGTCGTCGAAACTGTCGATGCGCATGCGGTCCGGCACCGCGTTGGCACCCGTGCGCCGCCCGCCGATTACCTTGGTGCGCAACGAGTACCAGCCCGAGCCGCGGACCCACTCCCGCACCCAGTTGTCGACCTCCGAGTAGCGCGCACCGATTTCGGTGGCATTGGGACCGCGGATCGCGAGATCGACGGGCTCGAACGGAAGTCCCGCCGCCCGTCGAGTCAGAAACTCACCGGTGTCCCAACGACGCCGCAGCCGGATGCGCATGCTCTCGGGGGTCGACCACGAGGTCACGACACCGCCGCGTCCGCGTCGCCGGTGCGCAGCGACACCATGCTGTGCAGGTGTTTGCGGCGTCGGTATTCCTCGATGGTCAGGGACTGTAGCTGCGACGAGCTGCCAGACCTGTTCTCCACAAAGCCCACCGAGGAGACGAACGGCTCGATCACGTGGATCTTCTGCAGTGGGGTGACGATGAGGAGTTGCAGCCCGAGTTTGCCGAACAGGGTGAGCGCGAAGCGTGTCGATTCGTCAGAACCTCGGCCGAACGCCTCATCGATCACCACGAAGCGAAAGTCCTTCGATCTCTTGGTACCCCAGGTGAGGTTGAACTGATAGGCCAGTGAGGCGGCAAGGATGGTGTAGGCGAGCTTTTCCTTCTGACCACCGGACTTGCCGCCGGAATCGGTGTAGTTCTCGTGTTCGGTCTCGTCGGAGCGCCACCGCTCCGAAGCGGCGAAGACGCACCAGTTTCTTACATCGGTGACCCGACGGACCCAGTTCCGGTCGGCGTCGGTCTGTCCTTCGCGACCGCGGAACTTCTCGATTAGACTTTTGACGAGCAGGAAGCGATCTTCGGAATACCGGTCGTCGGCCTCGGTGCCGATCGAACCGTCGCTGCACTGGCGCAACTCCTCGCGGAACGCCCGGATCTCCTGGTTCGGTGTCGGCGACCCCTCCAATCGGATGTAGCGGCCCTCGTTGTAATCGATGTCGACCAGCGAGGCGTTGATCGTGGCGATGCGCGTCGAGATCAACTCGACCTGCTTGTTGAGTTCGGAGTGGAATCCGGCGATGTCACGGATGGTATTGGTGTTCAGGTACTCCTTGAATGCCGCCTCGAACCGGGGTAGGTCGTCTCCGAGCAGGCGCGCCTGCAGCGCCCGATACTCGTCCGCCGCGGCCACATTCGCATCCATCTCGATGGTGTCGGCGGGGTAGCGTTGCCGGAAATCCTTCATCTTCACAAGGATTCGGTTGCCGAGGCCGGTGGCACGGGCTTGCTGGCCTTCGACTTCGGCGGTGATCTCGACGTGCAGTCGATGCTCGTCGGTCCGGCACGCCTCCGCGGATCCGGGCGGGTTGCTCAGCCGAGTTCTCAGAGCGTCGAAATGGTCTGCCGCGGCGCCGGCCTCGGGTTCGGCAGTGGTGCGCGCCGCTTCCGCGGCGCCGTTCTGGGCATTGAGCAGGTCGGTCCGCAGACTGCCGATTCGCTGGCTGATGTCGCCCTTGTCCTGCTCCCGGGCGCCGATCGCTGCTTCGGTCCGGATGATCTCCGCGCCGATCCGCACGAGTTCACCCGACGCCGACTCCAACTCCCGCTTGCGTTGCCTGAGCCGGTCGATCTCCCTGACAGCGGATTCCCAGTCGATGTCGGTGAATCCGGTGGTGACTTCGGATAGCTTGTCGAGCAGGGACTTTCGCGCCGACGCCGCACTGCGTCGTGCTGCCATCCCGGCCAGGTTGCCGTCAATGCCGTTGAGAGCGGCCTGCAGGTGCTGTGCGCGGGCCAGCAGCGCGTCGACCTTCTGCTCGTTGCTCCACCCCAGCACGTAGCGGGTTCGGTCGTCGATGCGGTACGTGTCATCCTTTTCGTGCCGCCCGCCGGGAGCGTGTATCTGCCCCGCCTTGGTGAGCGCGGCACTGTGGCGCCGGAACTCGTCCATCGTTTCGGCGCAAACGTGTGCGGCTCGCCGGTCGAGTTGCACCTCCAGCCAGTCGTAGAACACCCCGTCCTTGATCTGAAGCTTGTGCGCGAGTGCACCTTCGGATGGCCGGGAGACGCCCTGGACGGATACCCGCGCCGGCACCCGGAAGTAGACGAGCTTCCCGCCGAGTTGGTTGACGTCGACCCAGTTCGAGACGGTCTCGTAGCGGTCCTGCGGCACCAGCAGGGACAGCCCGAAACCCCGCAGGACACGCTCGGCGGCGCCCTCCCATTCGCGATGTTCGGGTGCGACCTGGATCAGTTCGCCGGCGAAGGGGACTTCAGTCGGATCCAGCTTGAGGTCAGCGCACAGGCGCTGACGGATGATCATGTTTCGCTCGGGGATGTTGCTCACCCGTTGGCGAAGGCTGCGCAGTTCAGAGGCGATGGCCGCCGCTTCGTCGTCGAGTTCCTTCCTGCCGACCTTGGCCTCGAGCATCGAATTATCCAGCTCGGCCAGGTCGCCTTCCAAAGCTTCAGCGGCAGAAGCGATTTCGATAGATCGTAGATCGAACTGCGCCGCGTCGGAAACGGGGTCCAGGCCGGCTGCCGACAGGTAACCGGCGTAACGGTCGCGCCGCTGTCGCCGTTGATTGCGCTCCGCCTCGCGCTCTTCGATCCGGCGGGCCGTATCGGCGATCTCGTTGCCGCCGTGGCCGGCCTGCTCGAGTTTGAGGTTGGTCAGCTGATCCCGCAGGGAGGTCAGCGTCTGTTCGACCCGCGCCAGCTCCTGATTCGCGGCGCCGATGCTGTCCGAAAGGACGGCTGCGCGCTCGGTGTGCAGGCGGTGCCGCAGCTCGGCGAAGTAGTAACGCAGGGCGGCCCGCTGCCTGTCCAGTTCGGTGAGCTTGGCCTGCAGACCCCGGTAGGCGTCACAGTCGTGCACCAGTGGTGCCAGGTCCGCAAGCTGACTGCGCGCCTTGACCACGGCGTCGTGTGCGCGCGTGAGGTCCTCGAAGTGGTTGACCAGCTTGTCCACCCAGTCCGCGGCGTCGAATGGCTCCAACATGTGTTCGCGGACGAACTCATTGAGGTCGCCGACCGATTTCATCGACACGGTCTGGTGGAACAGGTCCATGGCTTGCTCGGAGGCGATCGCGAGCTTGCGTCGGAAGTCCCGACTGTATTCGGGGAAGTGGTCGACCACCAGGGCGCCGGCCTTGCGCAGCCGTTTGCGCAACGTGTTCATGTCCGCGCCGAAGTCGCGGAAGTCCTCGGTGATCGACAGGTCGGCGGCAGCGGTGACGTAGAACCGTTCCGGTTGACCGTTGACACCCTCCTTCATCCAGAACACCTGAGCGAGAGTGACATCGGCGTTGAACCCGTCGTTGCGGAAATAGCCGAGGATCACCGAATAGCTGCTTGCGCCGCGCAGCCCGACGGGGCGCGAGCTGCCGGTCGACTCGTTGCGCTCGGACTTGTAGTGCCCCTGCACGTATGAGCGCAGATCGCGTTCACGATTCTGCGCCCCCGCCGCCTTGTTGTACGCGATGCGATGCGCCGGCAGCAGCAGCGTCGTGACCGCGTCGACGAGGGTGGACTTGCCCGACCCGATGTCGCCGGTGAGCAGACCGTTGTGGCCGGCCATGTCCAGTCGCCACACCCGTTGGTCGAAGGTGCCCCAGTTGAGCACCTCCAGGCGATGCAGCCGGAACCCGGTGGCCGGTGGGACCACGTCGAGGTTTGTCGGGATCCGTGCGGAGCTCACGACGCTTCCCCGAGTTCGGCGGCGTACTCGGCAAGGCGGACGTCGAAGTCGGACAACCACTGCGCGTCGACGAAGGCCTTCAGCACTCGGCGCACTTCGAATTGGCCGTCCTGTCTGGGCAGCCTGCGCAGGAATCCGAGTTCGACGACCTTGCCGATGGTCTTCTCCACGTTGTCGACGATCCTTGCCTCGTTGCTCGACGTCGGCATGAACATCAGCATCATGTCGACGATCTGGTCCCGGGTCATGATCAGACGGAGCCCGTCGTCGGCCGCATCGAACTCCGCGAGTTTCTTGCGCAGCAGCGCCAGCATCAGGCTGGTGTGGAACGACAGGGCGTGGCGAGCGATCAGACGTGGGACCGCAACGGCCTCGTCGTCGGGATCGTCCGGTTTGGACCGCAGGAATGCATAGCCTTCGGACTCGTCGACCACGACCGTCAGTCCGATCGTCGCGACGTAGTCACTCACCCTGGGCACCAGCGGGACCAACTGCTGCCACACCTGTTCGTGGCTGTCCCGATACACCACACCTTTCATCAGGTTCGTAACCACCAGCGGCAGGTTCGACTCGGTGCGTATCCGTGGCGCTGTCACCCGGTGACCCCCTTGCGTACGTAGATGACTCGCGGCAGCGTCGCCGTCTTGGTCGTGCCATCCCCATTCGTCCAACGGACGCTATCGCGTTCGGATTCGTCGAAGACGGTATCGAAGGACTCGTCGTCAAGCGAAAGGTAGGTCACCACCTCTGAAAGACCCTGGGAGATGGGCGTTTCCGCCACCACATCGGGCAAGGTGACCTGGGTTTCCCGCTGCAGCACCCTGCGTACCGTACGAAGAAGCGGTGCGGGGTCGACATACGCCTGTTCAAAGAGCGCGTCCGCGGAATCCTCGAAGATGCCCTGCTGCACCTGGCTGCTGTCGACGGAAGCCGCGCGTGCGCGCGTGTAGAGGGGGCGCTCCATGGGCAGCCGGATCGTCGGCGATGTCGCGTCGATCCCGAACGTCATGTCGGTGTTGACCGAATCGCGCAGTTTCAGGGCATGTGACTCGATGCTGCGCAGCAGATCCATGACGCGGCGGTTCTCCAGCCACACCTTGTCGTCGAGGAAGCGGCGCAGCTGTTCGGAGAGTTGCCGCACGGTTGCCTGCGCCCGTTCACCGGCGTCGAGCCAGTCGTGGTGGATGAACCGCAGTCTCGCGTCGAGGTGGTCGGGATGGTCGAGCTGATGAACCCGGTGAAGCAACTCGGTGAGCTCGGTCTGCCGGGACGGCGACAACAGCAGGTCGTAGAACGCCTGGAAACTGCGGCCTTGATCGGAATCCGCGATGTGGCTGCGGCTTCCGATGACCTCGTCGAGCAGTTCACCCTTGCTGCCGTCCCAGGTGGTGACCTGTTCCCGGAGGCCCCGATCGAGCCGACGGAAGTTGGCCTCGACTTCGCGGAAGTCGGACAACAGCCCTCGGGCGGTCTCAGCGAACTGCTGATAGCGATCCCGACGCCCGGCAGCGCCGAGCACGGTGAAGTCCCCGGCTTCCACCGCCGCTATCTCCAGATCGATTGCGGAGCGCCGGCGGTGCAGTTCGGCCAGCCGGGCGGCCGCGTCGGTCTCCGATCCGAACACCAGCTGCCGGAGTAACTCGAACACGGTGTTGAGCCGCGACTCGGTGCCGATGAAGGTCCGTTCCCGCAGGGCCGCCACCCAGGCCACTGCCCGCTCGACGGCCGGCGTCGCATCGAAGTGCGGTTCGTCCGAGCCCGTCGGGTAGAACTTTCGCAACCAGCCCGCTCCCGGGGCGGCCCAGTCGTCCAGGTATGCCCGCGCCGACTTCGGATACGTCCCCTCGCCGAGTCGCTCGTTGAGGGCGAACAACTCGTCGTCGAGTCGATTTGTCAGCTGCGACGCCGAGATGTCACGGACGTTCTCATCGATGAACACCCGGCCCAGGAACGACAGGATCAGCGCAGCGTTGTCCGCGCGCAGCAACCGCCAGGCAGCGCTCCGGCTCCGTAGGAGGGCGATTTCTTCGTACTGCACCGGCCAAACGTAACCCGAGGCCCCGACAAGTCGTGCGGCGCGCGTGCGCGCGTCTTGTCGGGGGAGTACGCATGCGGAGAAAGTATGGTTACCGCCATGCGTGTCTACCTCGGTGCCGACCACGCCGGATTCGAACTCAAGCAGGCCATCGTCGAGCACCTCACCGACACCGGCCACGAGCCGGTCGACTGCGGCGCGTTCGGTTACGACGCCGAGGACGACTACCCGGCGTTCTGCATCGCCGCGGCCGTGGCGACCGTTGCGGATCCCGGCAGCCTGGGCATCGTGCTCGGCGGTTCGGGCAACGGCGAGCAGATCGCGGCCAACAAGGTGCCCGGCGCCCGCTGCGCCCTGGCCTGGAGCGCCGAGACCGCGTCGCTGGCCCGCGAGCACAACAACGCGCAGCTGATCGGTATCGGCGGCCGCATGCACAGCACCGAGGAAGCGCTGGCCATCGTCGACGCGTTCCTGACCACCAAGTGGTCGGAAGCGCCGCGGCACCAACGGCGCATCGACATCCTCAGCGAGTACGAAAAGACCCACGTTCCGCCGGCCGTTCCCGGCGCTTGAGGGTTTCCGGGTGCCTGAAGGGCATACCCTGCACCGGCTGGCCCGGCTGCACCAGCGCCGCTACGGCCGCGCCCCAGTGCGCGTCGGCAGCCCGCAGGGCCGGTTCGCCGAGGGCGCCGCACTGGTCGACGGACACGTGCTGCGCAAGGCCGACGCTTGGGGCAAACACCTGTTCCACCACTACACCGGCGCGCGGGTGGTGCACATCCATCTCGGCCTCTACGGCACGTTCGGGGAGTTCCCGACAATCGACATCCCCGATCCGGTGGGGCAGGTGCGAATGCGGATGATCGGCGCCGACTACGGCACCGACCTGCGCGGCCCGACGGTCTGTGAGGTGATCACCGAGGCCGAAATCGGTGACGTGGTAGCAAGACTCGGGCCCGACCCACTGCGTCCCGACGCCGACCCGATCCGGGCCTGGACTCGAATCGCCAAGTCCCGCAGGCCGATCGGTGCCCTGCTGATGGATCAGTCGGTGCTCGCCGGGGTCGGCAACGTCTATCGCAGCGAGCTGCTCTACCGCCACCGCATCGACCCGTTCCGGCCCGGCACCCGGATCACCGCCGGCGAATTCCAGACGATGTGGGTCGATCTCGTCGTGCTGATGAAGGTTGGTGTGCGGCGCGGCAAGATCATCGTGGTGCGACCCGAGGACGACCACGGCGCGCCGTCCTACGGCCCCGGCCGCCCCCGCACGTACGTCTACCGCCGGGCGGGCGAACCCTGCCGGATCTGCGGCACCGAGGTGCGGACCGTCGTGCTCGAAGGGCGCAATGTGTTCTGGTGCCCCACCTGCCAGACCTGACTTCCGCAGATGGTGGGCACACGGATCGCCGGATTGTGGCGTTGACCAGCGCAGACGTGGGATGAGCCGATTTGGGTCGTGTTACTACACGACCGGGTGCTGGTGAGCGGGGGTTGTCAGTCGGCGGCGGCGTCGATGCCGGGTGTGAAGTCGAGGTAGCGGGGTGGTTCGGGCAGGTCGAGAGCGTTAAGGATGCTCTTGTGGTTGTCGGTGAGGGCGGAGCGTTGAGCGACGCGGCCGTCGGCGGTGGCCAGGGTGACCAGGTGCATCCGGTCGAGTTCGTGGCGCAGGTTGCGCCAGGTGTCGCCGGTGGCGGTTTCGGCGACCCGGATGAGCAGCAGTGCCAGCCAACACAATTGGACGTGGGCGCGGATGCGGTCCTCGCGGTGGTGGTAGACCGGGCGCAGCCCGAGGCTGGTTTTGGCGTCGCGCCAGCCGCGTTCCACGGCGAGCAGCTGCTTGTAGGCGGCGGCCAGATCCTCGGCGGTGAGGGTGAGATCAGAGGTGCGCAGCAGCCACTTGCCGTCGTAGTGGGCTTCTCGGTCGGCGGCGGCGCGGTCGATGCGCAGCAGCCCGGTGGTGGTGCGCCGCAACAGCCTGCGCAGCCCGGGCTTGTGTTTCAGGGAGCCGACGAACTCGTCGCGTTTGCGTTTGGGCCAGGCATCGGAGCCCTCGATTAGCGTCGACAGGTGCTCGATGAGCCGCTCACGGACGGCTTGGTCACGTTCGGCGGCATCGGGGTTGTGGCACACCACGAACCGCTCGGTGCGGGCCCCGTCGGC
>CAYLWH010000066.1:0-24133 GCA_964387245.1 uncultured Mycobacterium sp. | reverse complement strand
ACATTCCAGGTCGCCAGCCGCATGACTCAGATGGTAAGGAACCCCAGCGACCGCGCTTCGACGTACCGGTGGGTGTGGTGCAGGCGGAAACCCATCGACGCGTACAGCTCGATCGCGGGTGCATTGTCGGCCAGCACCTCCACATAGGCGCGTTGCGCGCCGTGGCCGGCGCCCCAGTCCAACAGTGCCCCGCACACCCGCCGGGCGTGGCCCTGCCTGCGTTGCGCGACCGCGACCCGCACGGCCGAGATGCCCACCCAGCCGGTGCCGTCGGGTGCGGTGGTGACCGCACCACGGCCGACGGCCGACCCGGCGACAGCGGCGAAAACGACCTGCCCGTCGACGACGGCGGTGAGCACGTCGGTCGGGACGTCGCGTTGGTAGACGGCCAGCCAGTCCGCGTCGGGCAGCGTCGTCAGTTCGACGTCACCGATGACGCCGGAAACCTCACCGACCATCACCCGGGTCTGCTTGATGCCGTCGGCCCGCACCGGCAGCAGCCGCTCCGGTAACAGCAGCCAGGCCGGCAGGGCGCGGGCTTCATACCACTCGGCGATGGCCGGCAGCGCATCGATACCAGCTGAGAAGTCAAGGGGAACAGCAGAATTCGCGCGGGTCGTGACGCCGTGACCGGCGCGCAGGAACCAGCCGTCGTGCCACTGCTGCTGCACGCCGGGCCAGGCCATCGCCGCGGCGTGCTCCAGCGCGCGGATCTCGGAGGCGCGTATCGGCTTGTAGGAGATTTCCTTCACCGCGGTCACTGCCTCGGGTGCCACGCTGACGACGCCGTCGGACTTGGTGCGGATGTGCAGCACCGGTTCGGTCGATTCCAGCACCCCGATGACGTCCGTGTGCTCGCCGGGGCCGGACCGGTACCGCAGGCTGATCCGGCTTCCGATCGACGGCAGCATCAGTGGCCGAACGGGTCCGGCACCTCACCCGGCATCCAGGACAGGCCGGGGGTGCCCCAACCGTTGGACTTCACCGCACGCTTGGCGGCCCGGGCATGCCGGCCCACGAGGCGGTCCAGGTAGAGGAAGCCATCGAGGTGCCCGGTCTCGTGCTGCAACATCCGCGCGAACAGGCCGTTGCCCTCCAGGGTGACCGTGGCGCCGTCGGCGTCCAGGCCGGTCACCCTGGCCCAGCCGGCCCGGCCGGTGGGGAACGACTCACCCGGCACCGACAGGCAGCCCTCGTCGTCGTCGTCCGGGTCGGGCATCGTCTCGGGCACGTCGGAGGTCTCCAGCACCGGGTTGACCACCACGCCGCGCCGCCGGGTCGACTTGCCCTTCTCGTCGGCGCAGTCGTAGACGAATACCCGCAAGGACACCCCGATCTGATTGGCCGCCAACCCGACCCCGTGAGCGGCGTCCATCGTTTCGTACATGTCCGCGATCAGATCGACCAGATCGGCCGGCAGCGAACCGTCCTCGCCGACCGGCACCGGCTGGGTCGCAGTGCGCAGGACGGGATCACCCACGATCACAATTGGTCTGACTGCCATGGTCGGCAAGCTTAAGTCAGCCGACGCGCGGGGCGAGGTCGCGTCCCAATTGCGGCTGACGTGGTTGAATATGCGCCGACGGGAGCTATGTCAGGCATGGGCAGAAGGCCGGCGAAAGGGCCAAGTAACGAAATGGACGGCGCCATGGCACGGGCCGAGCGGGCTGGGGATGACGCTGAGCTCGCCGATGGGCTGAGCCGGCGGGAGCACGACATTCTGGCCTTCGAACGGCAGTGGTGGAAATACGCCGGCGCCAAGGAAGAGGCCATCAAAGAACTCTTCTCGATGTCGGCGACGCGTTACTACCAGGTGCTCAACGCCCTCGTCGACCGATCGGAGGCGCTGGCCGCAGACCCTATGCTGGTCAAACGGCTGCGCCGGCAGCGCGCCAGCCGGCAGAAGGCCAAGGCCGCGCGCAAGCTCGGGTTCGAGGTCACCTGACGCGTCATATTCGGGATCGGACGACCACCCCGATAGGGTGGGCCGGATGAACGAGCGTGTTCCCGATTCCTCTGGCCTGCCCTTGCGGGCCATGGTGATGGTGCTGCTGTTCCTAGGTGTGGTGTTCCTGCTCGTCGGCCTCCAGGCGATGGGCGGCGGCGACTCCAGTGACGACGGCTCGTCGGTACCCACCGTGGCGACCACCACCGGGACCACCACGACCACCACGACCACCACCTCGGTGGAGCCGGAGCCGGAGCCGCGGGCTGAGGTAAGGGTGTTCAACGTCTCCGAGGTCGCCGGCGCCGCCGACCGGACGGCGGGGCGGCTGCGCGAGGAGGGCTGGAACGTCACCGAGGTCGGTAATCTGCCCGCACCGCCCGACCTGGCCGCGACGACGGTGTATTTCGGCGAAGCCGCGGGCGAGCAGCGATCCGCCGAGGAAGTCGGCCGGATCCTCGAGGCGCCGGTGCTACCGCGCATACCCGAAGTCGCCGACCTGCCACCGGGCGTGATCGTTTTGATCACAGGCTAGGCTTCTGCGCATGGTCACGCCGCTCGCGAAATCCGCCGCCGCCGTCCTGTTCGCCGTCCCCGTCGCGCTGCTGAGTGCGTGCTCGGCTCCGGGGGAGGTTCCAGCCACCTCACCGGGTACCACGCCGTCGATCTGGACGGGATCACCGCCGCCCTCCGCGGCGCACGAAGGCGAAGGCGAAGGCGCCCACGGTGAAGGCGCCCACGGCGAAGACGCCCACGCTGCGCAGGAATCCTCCACGCTCGTGGTGCCGATGCGGGCTGCCGACGGCACCCAGGTCGCCACCGCGACATTCGACTTCGAATCCACCTACGCCACCGTGACGGTCGAGACCACCGGCACTGGCAGGCTCACCCCCGGATTCCACGGCCTGCACATCCACTCGGTGGGCAAGTGCGAAGCGAACTCCGTCGCCCCGACCGGCGGCAACCCCGGGGACTTCCTTTCCGCCGGAGGACATTTCCAGGTTCCCGGGCACAGCGGGCACCCGGCCAGCGGCGATCTCAGCTCGTTGCAGGTGCGCCAGGACGGCTCCGGCCGACTGGTTACCACCACCGACGCATTCACCGCGACGGCGCTGCTGGCCGGACAGCAGACGGCGATCATCATCCACGAGAACGCCGACAACTTCGCCAACATCCCGCCGGAGCGTTACAACCAGGTCAACGGCACACCCGGTCCGGACGAGACCACCATGGCCACCGGCGACGCGGGCAAGCGGGTCGCGTGCGGTGTCATCACAAGCGACTGACGTCGAGCACATCGACTTCGCCGGCTCCTACCGGCCGACGGTCGGCGTCGAGTGGGAGTTCGCGCTCGTCGACGCCGAAACCCGCGACCTGAGCAACGAGGCTGCCGCGGTGATCGCCGAACTGGGCGAAAACCCGCACGTACACAAGGAATTGCTGCGCAACACCGTTGAGATCGTCACCGGCATCTGCGAGAACAGCGCGGAGGCGATGGACGATCTGTCGACCACACTGCGCACGGTGCGGCAGGTGGTACACGACCGTGGGATGGAGTTGTTCTGCGCCGGAACGCATCCCTTCGCGCAATGGTCGGCGGCCAAGCTGACCGACGCACCGCGGTACGCCGAACTGATCAAGCGCACTCAGTGGTGGGGCCGCCAGATGCTCATCTGGGGTGTGCACGTACACGTGGGCGTGTCCTCGGCGCACAAGGTGATGCCGATCATCACGTCGATGCTCAACTCCTACCCGCACCTGCTCGCGCTGTCGGCGTCCTCACCGTGGTGGGAGGGCGAGGACACCGGCTACGCCAGTAACCGGTCGATGATGTTCCAGCAGTTGCCCACGGCGGGACTGCCGTTCCAGTTCCAGACGTGGACCGAATTCGAGGGATTCGTTCACGATCAGAAGAAGACCGGCATCATCGACCACATCAACGAGGTGCGGTGGGACATCCGGCCGTCACCCCATCTGGGCACCGTGGAGGTGCGGATATTCGACGGGGTGTCCAACGTGCGCGAGTTGTCGGCGCTGGTGGCGTTGACGCACTGCCTGATCGTGGAGCTGGACCGCCGACTCGATGCCGGGGAGTCGTTGCCGGTGATGCCGCCCTGGCATGTCCAGGAGAACAAGTGGCGGGCCGCGCGCTACGGACTGGACGCGGAGATCATCCTGGACGCCGACAGCAACGAGCGGTTGGTCACCGACGATCTCGACGATGTGCTGACCCGGCTGGAACCGGTCGCCCGCTCGCTGGGTTGCGCCGACGAACTCGCCCGGGTCGCCGACATCCCGCGGTTGGGGGCGTCCTATCAGCGGCAGCGCCGGGTGGCCGAGGAGCATGACGGTGATCTGCGCGCGGTGGTCGACGCGCTGGTGGGCGAGCTCGATGTCTGATGGTTCGACTCCCATGTTTCCCCTGCAGTCGGCGGTGCTGCCGGGTGAGTACCTGCCGCTGCGGGTGTTCGAACCCCGCTACTCGGCGCTGGTTGCCGACTGCCTGGGCACCGACGACCCGGCGTTCGGGGTGGTGCTGATCGCGCGGGGCCGCGAGGTCGGCGGCGGTGACCAGCGGCACGACGTAGGTGCGCTGGCCAGGATCACTTCCTTCACCGATCACGGCGCGGGCCGGTATCAACTCGAATGCGCGGTGCGGGAACGCTTCCGCGTCACCGAATGGCTGCCCGACGATCCGTACCCGCGGGCCGTGCTGCAGGACTGGCCCGATCAACCCGGAGCCGTCGGGCCGGCCGAGATGATCAGCCTCGAGGACGAGGTCTGGTCACTGCTGCAGACCATCGCCGGTACGCGGGACATCCAGTTGCGCGGCCGGGACGAGATCCTCGGTGACCTTCCCGACGACGGCGGACGCCGGCTGTACGCCTTGGCGTCTCGGGTCCCGATCGGCGCGGCCGACCGATACGCGGTGCTGGCCGCACCGGGGTCGGTGGAACGCTATGCCGCGTTGCGCGAGGCGGTGCGGACGGTGGCCGCGATGGTGCGGTTCCAGCTGTCCGCGGATTAGTCGCGGGAGTGTCCACGCCGCTGGTATGTCATTGACGTGCCTGCCGGAGTGCGAAATGGCGAACGGACCCGGCTCACGTCGGGCGATCCGATTCGGATGCATACTCACGCATTTCGTCGATGACGAGGGCGTCGTGCACGTTCTGCTCGCGGTAGGCCAGCTGCCCTACGCGCTGCGCCACGACGGGTGCGGTGATGAAGGTGAACAACCCGGTGAGGATGATCATCCCGACGTCGGGGTGGCCGTGCAGCCGGATCGCCGCGCCGACGAGCACCAGCACCAGTCCCAACACCTGTGGCTTGGTCGCGGCGTGCATCCGGGTCAGGGTGTCGGGGAAACGGACGACTCCGATCGCCGCGGTCAGCGCCAGCGCGGAACCGCCGAGAATCAGGCCGGCGCAGACGATGTCGGTCAAGGTGTCGGCGGTCATCATGCGTCTCCTGTCCGGTCCACGTCGCGCACCCGGAATCGGGCGATACTGACGGACCCGACGAAGCTGATGAGCGCCAGGGCCGCGAGGCTGTAGGTGACCGTCGTGTCGAGGCTGTAGGCCGCCCACGTGCCGACCCCGCACATCGTGACGGCGATCAGTGTGTCCAGCGCGACCAACCGGTCCAGCGTGCCGGGCCCGGCGAGCAACCGGAACATGGTGATGGCGGCCGCCAGTCCGAGCATGACGGCGGCGACGACCCAAACCGTGCTCACGCGTGCTCCGTTCCGGCCGCTTCGGCCACGCCGGGATGCCATTCGCTGTCCCGCTCGAACGCGGCCACCAGCAGTCGTTGCACCCGGCCGGCCTGACGGTGGAAATGCTCGATGGCCTTCTCGGTGCTGACGGCGATGACGTGGACGTAGACGATCCGCCGCACCTGGTCGATCTCCAGCACGATAGAACCCGGGATCAGGTTCATGATGTTGACCGCCAGTGCCAGCACCAGATCCGACTTGATGTCCAGATGGGCGCGCAGCACCGCGGTCAGGGGTGGCGGGCCGGGTCTGATCGCCAGCCACGCCACCTGGGTGCTCGACCACACCAGCGACCATGCCACGTAGAGGACCAGTCGGGCCAGCGACAGCGGGTGCACGCGTCCTTCGATGGGCACCCGTGGCAGCGGCAGCAGGTAGCTGATGCCCAGGGCGACGGCCGTACCGCTGATGACGTTGGCCGCGGAGACGTCGCCCCACAACAGGACCCAGACGAGCACCAGCCAGACCAGCACCCAGGCGCGCAGCCCGATCCGGCGCAGGTTGAGCCGCTTCATCTCGATGCCGGCCTGTTTCATCGAGGCCCCAGCACTGCGGCGATGTACTCGCCGCGGTCCAGGATCTCGACGGCGGCGCGGTCGCTGTAGGCGACGATCGGCCCGGCGGCGACGGTCAACACCAGGCCGGCCGCGATCAGGGCCATGGTCGGCGCCACCATGCCGATCGGCATCCGGCCGACGTCGTCACGGTCGGCGAACTCGATGTCCCCGGCGTCCTCGAGCAGCGCCACCGGGGCGGCGTCGGCGCGCCCCCCGTCGGGGGCGTCGTCGCGGGCGCGCCAGAACGCCGTCGTCCACACCCGGGTCACCACGTAGAGCGTCAGCAGGCTGGTGACGACAGAGCCGGCAACCAGAATCCAGGCCAACACCGAACCGTCCTGTGTACCGGCCTCCAACAAAGCCACCTTGCCGATGAATCCGGAGAACGGTGGAATGCCACCGAGATTGAGCGCGGGCACGACGAACACGAAGGCCAACAACGGACTGGCCGCGGCGAGGCCGCCGAGACGGCGTAACGTCGACGCGCCGGCCTGCCGCTCGATGAGGCCGACCACCAGGAACAGCGTGGTCTGCACGATGATGTGGTGCGCCACGTAGTAGATCGCGCCGGACATGCCCAACCGACTCGACAGCGCAACACCGAAAACCATGTACCCGATGTGGCTGACGAGGGTGAACGACAGCAGCCGTTTGATGTCGCTCTGCGCCATCGCGCCGAGAATTCCGACGAGCATCGTCAGCACCGCGGCAACCATCAGCACGTCGTCGAGCGCACCGCCGGGGAAGAGCAGTGAATGGGCCCGGATGATCGCGTACACACCGACTTTCGTCAGCAGGCCGGCAAACACGGCGGTTACCGGGGCAGGCGCGGTGGGGTAGGAGTCGGGCAGCCAGGTGGACAGCGGGAACACCGCAGCTTTGATGCCGAATGCCACCAGCAGTACCGCGAACAACGCGCTGCGGGTGCCCGCACCGATCCCGTCGAGGCGGACGGCGAGCTGGGCCATGTTCAGCGTCCCGGTCGCCGCGTACACCAACGCCAGACCGAACAGGAAGATCAGCGAGGACACCATCGACACCATCACGTAGGCGATGCCGGCTCGCACCCGTTCCTTGCTGGCGCCGAGGGTCAGCAGTACGAAGCTCGCCGACAGCAGTACCTCGAACCCGACGAACAGGTTGAACAGGTCGCCAGCCAGGAACGCGCTGCACACGCCGGCCGACAGCACCAGGTAGGTGGGCAGGAAGATCGACACCGGCTGACGTTCGTCGCCATCGCGGACACCCTGCCCGATCGCGTAGCACACCACCGCCAACAGCACGATCGAGGAGACCACCAGCATGAGCGCCGAGAGCCGGTCCACCACCAGGGTGATGCCCAGTGGACCCATCCCCGGTTCGGTGGGACCCCACCCGCCGACCTGCAGCGCGATCGTGCCGTGCAGGTCGGTCAGGTACAACAGCACCGCGCACACCGCGGTGACCGCCGTCAACGCGCCCAGGGTGACGGCCCGTTGCAGCCGCGGCTTGCGGCCGGCGATCAGCGTCACCGCCGCCGCGATCATCGGGATCAGCACGGGCAGCCCGGTGAGCACGTGGCCCAGGTGCAGGGAGGTCATCGCGACCCCTCGCGCCCCGGCAGCGCGTCGAGTTCGTCTGGGTCCTCGGTGTCGGGGTGGCTGACGGCGGCCGGGTGGTACTCGGTGTCGTTGTCGGCCATCGCCGACTCGGCGAGCTCGGCCACCCGGGTGTCCTCGGGATCGTCGCCGATGTCCTCGGCCGTGGTAAGTCGGTAGGACCGGTACGTCAGTGCCAGCATGAACGCCGCGATACCCATCGTGATGACGATCGCGGTCAGGATCATTGCCTGGGCCAGCGGATCGGCGGTCGTCGTCTGGGTCCCGCTGGTCCGGCCGCGCACCGGCGGGTTGCCCGGGGGTCCGCCGACCGTCAGGATCAGCAGGTTGACGCCGTTGCCGATGAGTAACAGCCCCAACAGCATTCGGGTCAGATTGCGTTCCAGCAGCAGGTAGACGCCGCAGCTGGTGAGTGCGCCGATGAGGACCAGGGGAACGAGGTAGACGGTGAGCGGAGTCATCGCGACCCCACCATTTCCTCGTCGATGCGCGCACCTAGGCTGCGCAGCACGTCGAGTACCAGTCCCACCACGATGAGGTATACCCCGAGGTCGAAGAACAACGCCGTGACGAATTTGACGTGGCCCAGCACCGGGACGTCGAACTCGATCAGCGCCGAGGACAGCGCCGGCGCCCCGACGAGCAGGGACGCGATCGCGGTGCCGGCGGCCAGGCCCAGTCCCACCCCGAGGATCTTGCCGGCGTCCAACGGCAGCGTCTCGCCGAGTTCGTACCGACCGCCCGCCAGGTAGCGCAGCACCAGCGCCAGCCCCGCGGTCAGCCCGCCGGCGAAGCCGCCGCCCGGCGTGTTGTGCCCGGTGAAGAAGAAGTACAGCGACAGCACCATGATCACCGGGAAGATGACCCGCGTGGCCACCTCGAGAACCAGCGACCGGTAGCGCGGGTCGCGGTACTCGCTGCCGCGCAGCCAGGTGATGTCCCCGACGGCCGGGCTGTAGGGCAGCGTCGCGGGGACCGGGTCGGCGATGGCGCCGGTATCCGGCTCATCGGCGGCCCGCGGAACTCGCGGCGCGGCACCGAAGCGCCGGTGCCGGAAAACCAGCGAGGCGACACCGGTGGCCGCCACCAGCAGCACCGAGACTTCGCCGAGGGTGTCCCAGGCGCGGATGTCGACCAGGATGACGTTTACGGTGTTCGCGCCGTGACCCCGCTCGTAGGCGGCGTCGGGCAGCAGGGTGGCCACCGGTGTGGTGGTGCGGGCGGCCATCGCGAACGCGGTCAGTCCGGTGACCGTGGCGCCCACCGCGATCGCCAGCAGTGCGCGCGGCAGCCGGTACCGCCGCATGTTCTCGGCATCGGCCTCGGCCGGCAGCGTCCGGAGCACCAGCACGAAGAAAACCAGCGTCAGCGTCTCCACCAGGAACTGCGTCAACGCCAGGTCGGGTGCGCCGTGGAAGGCGAAGATGGCCCCACAGCCGTACCCGGTGACGCCCACCAGCAGCACCGCGGCGAGTCGATTGCGCATCACGGTCGCCCCGAACGCACCCGCCATCATCACCAGGCCGACCACCGGCTGCAGCGGGCCCTCCCAGAACTGCATGTTCGGGCGGTCGCGGGCACCGAGGGTCAGCACCGTGACCGGCAGCGCCACCAGGGTCACCAGGATCACCGACTGGGTCGCCGGGATCGAACCCCGCTGGGTCGCGCCGGTCACCTTGAACGCCAGGGTTTCCAGGCCGCGCAACGTCGCGTCGTAGATCCGGTCGGCGTTCCCTAGCGGCAGCCGGCCCGAGTGCAGCCGGGGCAGCCGCGCGCGCGCGACGAACAACGCGGTACCGAACGCCAGCACCCCGGCCGACAGCAGCAGCGGCAGGTTGAACCCGTGCCACAGTGCCAGGTGGTAGGTGGAACCGCCGGGAACGGATTGCGCATACGGCTCCAGCATGGGTTCCAGCAGGCCCGGTGTCAGCCCGAGCACCAGGCCCGCCGCGGCGAGCACGCCGGGAGCGAACAGGAAACTCACCGGCGGTGCGTGCAGCTCGGCCACCAGCTTGCTCGGCCCGCGTAATCCCTTGCGCGAGAACGCTCCCCACAGAAATCGCAGGCTGTAGACGGTGGTGAACACCGATCCGGCGACCACTGCGGCGAGCACCCACGGCCCCCACGCGCCCAACGACGCGCTGTGCAACAGGGTCTCGAAGTCGGCCTCCTTGGCCACGAAACCCAGGAACGGCGGCAGCGCCGCCATGCTCGCGGTGGCCGCGGTGGCGATGGCGAACAGCACCGGCAGCCGGTGCCCGAGCCCCGCCAACCGCCGGATGTCACGGGTACCGGTGGCGTGGTCGATGACGCCGACCACCATGAACAGTGCGGCCTTGAACATCGCGTGTGCGCACAGCATGGTCAGGCCGGCCAGCATCAGGTCGCCGCCACCGGAGCCGACCATGACGGTGATCAAGCCGAGCTGGCTGACCGTGCCGAACGCCAGAATCAGCTTGAGGTCGTACTCGCGGACCGCGCGCCAGCCGGCCAGCAGCATGGTCAACAGGCCGAGCGCGACGATCATCGGACGCCACGGCGGCGCGTCGGCGAACCCGGGCGTCAACCGGGCGATCAAATAGACACCGGCCTTGACCATGGCGGCGGCGTGCAGGTACGCGCTGACCGGCGTCGGTGCGGCCATCGCCCCGGGCAGCCAGAAGTGCATCGGCACGATCGCCGACTTGGACAGCGCGCCGACCAGGACGAGAACCAGGGCGACGTTGATGGCCAGGCCGGCCGGCGGGTGGGCGATGAGTTCGGATAGCAGGTAGGTGCCCGAGTACTCGCCGAGGACGATGATGCCGACCAGCATCGCCAGGCCGCCGGCCGTGGTGACCATGAGCGCCTGGGTCGCGGCGCGGCGGCTGGGGGCCCGCTCGGCGTAATAGCCGACCAGCAGGAACGACAGCACCGACGTCAGTTCCCAGAACACGTATAGCACCAGCATGTTGTCGCTGACGACCAGGCCGAACATCGCCCCGGAGAACGCGACCATTTCGGCGGCGAAGCCGGGCAGCCGCTTCTCGGTGCGTCCGTCACGGTGGTGGAAGTATTCGGCGCAGTAGAGCAGGATCAGGGCGCCGATCGCGAGCACCAAAACGCTCATGATCGCGGCCAGGGTGTCGAACCGCAGGTCGATGTCCATCGACAGCTCGGGCACCCAGTCCAGACGCAGCCGATGGTCGTCGGCCTGGCCGGCCGGCCAGTTGCCGGCCACCCAGAACAGTGCGCTCAGTGGCACCAGCGCCAGCGGATAGAACGCCCGCCGACCCCACCGGTACACCAGCAGCGGCGCCATGGCGGTCGCCAGCGCATGGGCGGTCAGGATGGCGAGCATGGCACTCCGGTCTTTTCACGCGATGTGATCGTCGCTCGGGGTGTCAGCCGTCGAGGGCTTGGTCTGCAGGTGAGTCTACGGGGTGGACATCGGCAACGTTCGTCGGTGCACGCATCGCACGGGCTTCATCAGAAATACCGCAGCCAGACATACACCCACGCCAGGGCCGTGCTGAGCATTGTCACCACGATGCCGTAGCGGGTGAAGCGCCAGAAGCTGATCGGGTGTCCGGCGCGCTGCGCGATTCCGATGGCCACGACGTTGGCGCTGGCGGCGATGGCGGTGCCGTTGCCCGAGAAGCAGGCTCCCAGTGCGAACGCCCACCAGAGCGCCCGGCCGGTTTCGGCGTCGGGGGCATCCGCGGCGATGCCCTCCACCACCGGGGTCATCGTCGCGGTGTAGGGGATGTTGTCGACGAAGGCACCCACCACCGACGACCCGAACAGTAAACCAGTGGCGGCCAGGAAATAGTCGCCGCCGAACACCGAACTGACAGCCGAACCGAGCGCAGCGATCACGCCGGTGTGGACCAGCCCCGCCACCATCACGAACAGCCCCATGAAGAACACCAGCGTCGACCATTCTACCTCCGGCAGCACGTCGGCGACGTCGACGTCGGTGATCAGCAACATGGCCCCGGCACCCACCAGGGCGACGATCGAAGGCGGGACGTGCAGCATCGAATGCAGGCAGAAGAAGACGATGACGACGCCGAGCACGGCGAGCGCCCGGATCAACAGTCGGACATCCTTGATTGCGCGCCGTTCCTGCAGTGTCATGACCTCATCGATGTGCATCGTGTCGCCGCGCAGCAGTTCGGTGCGGAACAGCACGCGGGTGAACACGACGAACAGGACGAAGATCACCACCACGGGCGGGGCCATGTGAATCAGGAAATCGTTGAAGCTCAGGCCGGCCCGGCTGCCGATGATGATGTTCGGCGGATCGCCGATGAGGGTGGCCGCGCCGCCGATGTTGGACGCCAGGACTTCGGCGATGACGTAGGGCTGGGGAGCGATGCACAACCGGTCACAGATGACCAGCGTGACCGGGACGACCAGCAGGATGACCGTCACGTTGTCCAGCACCGGCGAGGCGATGGCCGTGATGAGCATCAGCATCACCATCAGCCGGAACGGATGCCCGTTCGACCGCTTGGCCGCCCAGATGGCCAGGAAGTCGAATAGACCGGTCTGCTTGATCACCCCGACGATGATCATCATGCCGAGCAGCAGGAAGATGACGTTCCAGTCGATGCCCTCATGCTCGGAGTAGAAGACCGCATCGCCCGGCACCAGGCCGAGCACCGTCATCAGGCCCGCGGCGACGAGGACGGTCTTGACCTTGTTCGCCCGCTCGGTGGCCAGGAACCAGAAGGCGACGACGAAGATCGCGAGCGCGAGTACCGGAGCCATTGGGAGAACTTGCTGCCGAACGGGCTCGCGATCCGGAATCAGTCGCCGGGTCCGGCCACTGCCAGACTGGTGAGCAGCCGCTCCAGAGTCACCGCACCGGCCAGCCGTCCGGTGTGATCGACGACGGCGATGAGCGGACTTCGCTTGTTCGCCATCACGGTGGCGATCTCCAGAAGGGTGGCTTCCGGCGCGACGGTCGCCGGCCTGGCGATCGGTTTGGGCAGGCAGTCACCGACGGTCAGTTTTCCGGGGCCGTGCCAGAACAGGTCGGCGTGAATTTCGTCGACGGTGCGCACCAGGGCCGGATCGTCTTGATACGTCTCGGGAATCGCCAGGCGCAGCACCTGGGTTCCGGGTAGCACCGAGACCGGCCGGTTCGAGTCGTCGACGACGACCAGGCCGGGCAACCGGTTGACAATCATCAGCTGCACCGCCTTGGACACCGGATCATCCATCCGGACCGTTGGTGTGGTCACGGCGATCTCATATGCTTGCATGCCTTGGTTCCAATGGATGCCGACGGTGTAGGGGGTTACTGTCATCGTCCTCGTTCTCCGATCAGTTCGTCGACCCGTCGTTCCAACTCGAGCAGACGATCGGCAATGGGCTGGCTGTGCAGGATTTCGGCCAGCTGGTCGGCCTCATCGGGTTCCAGCTGGATCGTCCGTTCGGGCACGTCCGGGTCGCCCTGGTCGTAGATGTACAAGTGACGGTTGAGGTCGGGTTCCACCAGGACACCGAACCGCTCACCCTCGCGAGTGATGATGTGGTGCAGCACGCCGCTCCCGGGCACCGTGGTCCGATCGATATGCATCGCAGCTCCTCTGAGCAGTTGAGGCCAGTCTGAGCGGCGAACCCGCCGATGACCATCGGGTCTGACACCCATTAGTGGGGGGATGAGACCTGTAGGTCACGATTGGCGCCACCGATCGGCCAGCGGCGGCGAACGGCCTTGTGCGCCTCGATGACGACGAGGATCGTCGACGCCACCAGGATTGCCCTTATCCATGCTTCGCCGCTGATGGGTTGGACGCCGAGCACGAATTGGGTGAGCGGCAGATACAGTGCGGAGACGTGTAGGACGATCGCGACGAGTGTCGCCCAGAACAGGAATGGGTTGGCCAGGGGGTTGAGGGTGAACAACGACCTGTTCTGAGAGCGCGCGTTGCCGGCCTGGAAGACGTTGAAGACCACCAGGGTGGTCAACGCGACGCTTTGCGCGGCAACCAGCGAGCCGTCGCGGTCGAGTTGCCATTTGAACATCGCCAATGCGCCTGCGGCCATGACGATTCCGACGATTGCGGTGCGTTCCCACATCATCGCCGAGAGGATGCCCTCGCGCCGGGGTCGCGGTGGACGCTTGAGCATGTCGCGGCTGCCGGGTTCGAACGCCAGCGCCAGGTCTTGGACGCCGTTGGTGACCAGGTTGAGCCAGAGGATCTGCGCCGGAATCAGCAGCAGCGGCCATCTGAGCCACAGCGACACCAGGATTGCGGCGGTCTCGGCGGCCGCCGTCGAGATGAGGAAGAACGAGACCTTGCGAATGTTGGCGAAGGCGATCCGGCCTTCTTCGATGGCGGCGACGATACTGACGAAGTTGTCGTCGGAGAGCACCATGTCGGCGGCCTCGCGGGCGACATCGGTGCCGTCGCGACCCATGGCGACGCCGATCGCCGCCGCACGCAGCGCGGGAGCGTCGTTTACCCCGTCGCCGGTGACCGCGACCACGTGGTCGCGATTCTGCAACGCGCGCACGATGCGCAGCTTGTCGTTGGGTGACACCCGCGCATAAACCGACACCTCATCGACCAACTCGGTCAGCGCCTCGTCATCCAAGTGCGTCATCTCGGTGCCGGTCAGCACCCGTGGGTGCGCGTCGTCGAGGATGCCGAGCCGGGCCGCGATCGCACGCGCGGTGATCGCGTGGTCGCCGGTGATCATCAGGACGCGCACCCCGGCTCCGCGGCAGGCATCCACGGCCTCCCGCACGCCGGCGCGCGGCGGGTCCATCATGCCCTGGAAGCCGAGCAGCATCAGGTCGTCCGGATCGAGACGGTCACCGGGGCCCGAATCCGGGTGCAGCGGCCGGTACGCCATGCCAAGCACCCGCAGGCCGCGACTGGCGAGGTCACGGGCCGCGGCATGTGCGCGGTCGGGATCGAGAGGAATCGGCCCGTCGTCGGTGAGCATCGTCGTGCACATCCCGATGATCTGTTCGGGTGCGCCCTTGACGAAGACCGCGCGCCCCTCGTCGTAGTGCCGGATGGTCGCCGAGTAGCGGCGGTGCGACTCGAATGGGATCTCGGCGATCAGCTGGTGTCGAGCGCGCATTTCGCCCGGGTCGATCCCGGCGGTATCGGCCGCCGTCAGCAGGGCGACGTCGGTTGGATCACCGGTTGATTCGAGGCCCTCGGCAATGTGAACCAGTTCGGCCTCGTTGGTCAGTGCCCCGGTGAGCAGTGTCAGTCGCAGCACGGCGCTGTCCCCGCGCACGTCGTCGGGAACGGTATGAACGATTCCGCCGGCCCAGATCGCCTGTACCGTCATGCGGTTCTCGGTGAGCGTGCCGGTCTTGTCCGACCCGACGACCGTCGTGCTACCCAGGGTTTCCAGGGCCGGCAACCGACGCAGCACTGCGTTGCGGCGAGCCATGCGAGTGACCCCGATGGCGAAAGTGACCGTCATCGCGATCGGCAGGCCTTCTGGGACAGCCGAGACGGCCATTGCGACGGCGACGCGGAACATATGCGTGGCCGACTCCCCGAGCGCCAGCCCCGAGACGAACGCGACGGCCGAGGCTGCCAACACCGAGACCCCGACTATCCTGGCGAACTTGGCCATCCTCGCCTGCAGCGGCATCTCACCGGCGGCCTCGGTGCGGAGCAGGTGGGCGATCGCCCCGAGCTCGGTGGCGCCAGCGGTGGCGACCACATAGCCGCGTCCGCGCCCGTTCGCCACGATCGTCCCGGTAAAGGCCATCGAGGTGCGGTCCGCGGCGATGGCGAGTTTGCTCACCGGCGTGACGGACTTGGTGACCGGCAGCGATTCTCCGGTCAGCAGCGACTCGTCGACGCTAAGTTCGTTGACCGCCGACAGTCGAAGGTCGGCCGGCACGCGGTTGCCCGATTCCAGCACGACGACGTCGCCGGGCACCAGGTCGCGACTGTCGATGTCCCATTCCTGACCGCTGCGCACCACGCGGCAGTGCGGCACCACAAGGTGTCCGAGTGCTCGCACGGCTTCGGCCGCGCGGCGTTCCTGGGTCGTCCCGATGACCGCGTTGAGCAGCAGAGCCACGCAGATCAGGGCGGTGTCGAGCAGTTCTCCCATCACCACGGTCACCACCGCGGCGACCACCAGGATGAGGATGAACGTGTTGGCGAACTGCCGCAGGAACACCGCGATCAGCATCGGCGGCCGCCGGTCTGCCAGCACGTTGGGACCGTGCCGGGTCAGGCGCTGGGCCGCGTCCCCGGGCGTCAGCCCAAGCGGGGAGGTGTTGAAGGCGTCCTCGACAGCGGCGACGGATCGTGCGTGCCACGGCGGTACGGGCGGCGAATCGGGCGTCACTACGCTGCCGCGGCGGTGCCAACCGTTCGAAGGCTCAACCATCAGGCATCGAAGCTCCTACCGCAGGTGCGACGCCAGTCTCGGGTGGAACGGTCGCGGATGACCATCGGGTCTGACACCCATTTGCGGGGGGATAAGACCTGTATGGACAAATATGTCCGGCGAGGACGACGCTGGTGGGTATGAAACGGGCGCGCACTCCGGCGGCCGCTCTTTTTCGCCGGGTGTTTCTGATCAACGGGCTGATCTTCACGCTCGGCACGCTGGTCCTGGCGGTATCGCCGGCGACGGTTTCCTCGCGCGTCAAGCTGACCGAGATTCCGGTTCTGCTGGTCGGATTGGCGATCATGCTCACCGCGAATGGGCTGCTGCTGCGTTCCAGTCTTGCCCCCCTGGATCGGCTCGCCGCGTCGATGCGGCGGGTCGATCCGCCCAAGCGCAGCGACCGCGTGGACGATCGAGCCAGCGGCGACCTGCACCACCTGATCACGTCGTTCAACGCCATGCTGGACCGGCTCGAGGCGGAGCGGACATTGGCGCGTGCGTCGGCGTTGACGGCGCAGGAGAACGAACGCCAGCGGATCGCGCGCGAACTGCACGACGAGATCGGTCAATCGTTGACCGTCGCATTGCTCACCCTCAAGCGCGCCGTCGACCGCGCTCCTGCGGCGATCCGCGGTGAACTCGAAGACACCCAGGAGACCGTGCGGGCCAGCCTGGACGAGGTGCGCGGAATCGCGCGGCGGCTGCGTCCAGAAGCGCTCGAAGACCTCGGCATGCAGAGCGCGCTGACTGCGCTGTGCAACGAGTTCGCCGAGGCGACCGGGATCACGGTGGTGAAACACATTGGTCCCCAATCCGTCCGGCTCAAGCCCGATGTCGAACTCGTCTGCTACCGGATCGCCCAGGAAAGCCTGACCAACGTCGCGCGCCATTCCGACGCTCGCAAAGTGTGGCTCGACTTGCACATCACCACTGATCAGCTCACGCTGCGCATCGCCGACGACGGCAAGGGTGGCGTGACGACGGAAGGGGCGGGCATAAGCGGGATGCGGGAGCGCGCGCTGCTCGTCAATGCTGCGCTCACGATCACGTCACCGGATGGCGAGGGTACCGAGCTACGGCTGTCCATCCCACTGCGGAGCATCCCACTGCGGAGCGGCTGAATGGTGGCGCGCATCCTGCTTGCCGACGACCACGCACTGGTGCGCAGCGGCTTGCGGATGATCATCGATGCCGAACCCGATCTGCGGGTGGTCGCCGAGGCCGCCGACGGGCATCAGGCGCTGGCCGCGTTGGACGAGACGCCGACCGACCTCGCCATCCTGGATATCGCGATGCCACGGATGACGGGTCTGCAAGCTGCGCGGGAAATCAGCCGAGCACATCCGCACGTTCGGATCCTGATCCTGTCGATGTACGACAACGAGCAGTACTTCTTCGAAGCGCTCAAGGCGGGGGCATCCGGCTATGTGTTGAAGTCGGTCGCCGATCGGGATCTGCTCGAGGCCTGCCGGGCCACCCTGCGTGGTGAGCCGTTTCTTTACGCCGGTGCGGTGACTGCGCTTATCCGCGACTATCTGCACCGGACGCGGCAGGGTGATGCGTTGCCGGACACCATCCTCACACCGCGTGAGGAAGAGGTGCTCAAACTCGTCGCAGAGGGCTACTCCACCCGGGAGATCGCCAGCACGCTCGGGATCAGCGCCAAGACCGTCGACCGGCATCGCACCAATATCCTGGCCAAACTGGGCCTGCGTGACCGTATCGCCTTGACCCGCTATGCAATTCGGGCCGGACTCATCGAGCCGTGACGGCAGCCTCCGGGGCCGAATTGCCCACCCGTTTCAGCGGCCATCGGCGAACGCCCGCAGTGCCTCCACCTGTACCGGATCCAGCGACGGCCGGACCGTTTCGCGGGCCTTCTCGACGTCGGCCGCCGTCACGTCGGCGGCGTCGATGGACCGGCGCATCGCGGTCAGCGCGGACTCACGCAGCAGCGCCACGCAGTCGGCGGCGCTGTAACCGTCCAGCTGTCCGGCCAGCGCATCGAGGTCCACGTCCTTGCTCAGCGGCACCGATTTCGCCGCCGATCGAAGGATGTCGCGGCGCGCCTCGGCGTCGGGCGGTTCGACGAACACCAGCCGCTCCAGCCTGCCCGGCCGCAGCAGCGCCGGGTCGATGAGGTCGGGCCGGTTGGTCGCCCCCAGCACCACCACATCGCGCAGGGGGTCGATGCCGTCGAGCTCGGTCAGCAGGGCCGCGACCACACGGTCGGTCACCCCGGAGTCGAAGCTCTGCCCACGCCGCGGCGCCAGAGCGTCGATCTCGTCGAGGAACACCAGCGAAGGCGCGGAGTCGCGGGCCCGTTTGAAGAGTTCGCGAACCGCCTTCTCCGATGAGCCCACCCATTTGTCCATCAGTTCCGCACCCTTGACCGCGTGCACGCTCAACCGGCCGCTGCTGGCCAGCGCGCGAACGACGAACGTCTTGCCGCAGCCGGGCGGTCCGTAGAGCAGCACCCCGCGGGGCGGGTCGACACCGAGCCGCTCGAAGGTGTCGGGATGTTGCAACGGCCACAACACGGCCTCGGTGAGCGCCTGTTTGGTGGCCACCATGTCGCCGACGTCGTCGAGGGTCACCGAACCGACCGACACCTCCTCGGTGGCCGACCGGGACAGCGGCCGGATCACGGTGAGCGCGCCGGCGAGATCCTCCTGGGTCAGTTCCGGCGGATTACCGTCGGCGCTGGCTCGCGCCGCCGCCCGCAACGCCGCCTCGCGCACCAGGGCCTGCAAATCAGCGACCACGAATCCCGGTGTGCGCCCGGCAATCTCGTCCAGGTCGAGTTTTCCCGAAGGGACGTTGCGCAGCAGCACCTCGAGCAGCTGCTTGCGGGTGGTGCCGTCGGGCAGCGTTAGCCCGAGCTCGCGGTCGCACAATTCCGGCGAACGCAACCGCGCATCCAGTGCGTCGGGCACCGCGGAGGTGGCGACGAAGGCGATGCCGGGGGTGGCCACCGCGTCGCGCAGCTCGGTCAGGATGAGGGTGCCGACGGGTTGGGGCGTGGCCGGCAACAACGCATCGATGTCACTGATCAACAGGACACCCCCGCCGTCGCCGACCACTGCCACCGCGTCGGCGACGGTCCGCAGCCGGTCCTCGGCGGCCAGGGCCCCCACCGCAGGCCCGTCGAGTTCGACGAGCCGGCGCTGCGCGCAGACGGTCCGCACCATGGTCGACTTGCCGACACCGGCCGGACCGGACACCAGCACGCCGAGGTTCGCGGTCGCGCCCAGGGTCTGCAGCAGTTGCGGTTCGTCGAGAGACAGCTTGAGCCATTCGGTGAGCTTGCCGGCCTGCGCGTGGCAGCCCTTGAGATCGTCGAACGTCACAGTGGGCGCGGGGTTGTGCGGAGGTGGTGGCTGCCGCACGCCGGTGGGCCGGGGCGTCGTCACCGAAGCGGTCAATGCCGTCGGGGTGGCGCCGTCGGACCAGTTCACGACGGAGTTGGGCTGCACGCTGACCGGCCCCTTCGGGTCGACGGCCCGGACGGTGAGCAGCTCCGAGGTCCAGGTGATCCCGACCGCCGTCGCCAGTGCGGCACTGGCCCGCGATGTGGAGGTACCCGGGCCGAGATCACGGGGCAGCAGCGACACCGTGTCCCCGACCGTCATCACCTTCCCCAGCAGCGCCTGGCGCAGCGTCGCCGGTGGCACCGAACCGGAGGCCAGTTTCGAACCGGCCACCGTCACCGATCGGGCGCCGTAGACCGTCACCGGTCCGACGATCACGGTGGTGTCCTCGCGCAGGCCCGCGTTGGACAGCGTCACGTCGTCGAGCAGCGCGGTGCCGGGCGGTGTGTCTGCGCCGGCCCGGCCCGCGACCGCGGCCGTGGTGCGCGAACCGGTCAGCGACACCGCATCCCACTCCCGGATACCGAGGGCGGCGAGCACCTCGGGATGCAGGCGGACGACACCGCGGCGGCCGTCCAGCGCCGAGGTGTTCAGTCGGGCAGTCAGCGAAAGCTGGCTCACGGATTGTCTCCGGGCCGGCGAAGCCCGAGCCGGCCGGCCGTGCGGCGCCCGGCCGCGGCCCGTCTGCCGGGATGTGCCCGGCGGGTCGCGCGACGGGCCTGCCGTTGCGCTCTGGGCTGGTCTTCCCATACCTCGGGATGCGAGGCGAGCCAGGCCTTGCTGCGCACGGCGAACGGGATGTGGCAGACGTAGGCGACGATGATGACCAGGATGGTCAGGTAGGGAAAGACGAATGCGGCCGCGGTCGCGATGGCCACCACCGCCAGCAGCGGCGCAACCAGCCTGGGCGGCACCGCGAACTGGTGGATCTTGCGCATCGGTATGCGGCTGACCACCAGCAGGGCAACCCCGATCATCCAGGCCGACACCGCCCACCACGACGTCCACCAGCCGTCGCCGTACTGCATCTTGGCCGCCAGCGGGCCGATCGCGCCGATGGCCCCCGCCGGCGCCGGCATGCCGACGAAGTACTGCTTGGTGTAGGCGGGCAGGTCCGCGTCGAGCAGCGAGTTGTAGCGCGCCAACCGCAGCACGATGCACACCGCGTAGAGCAGGACGACGATCCAGCCCACCCGGGTGTGGGACAGCAGCAGCGCGTAGACGATGAACGCCGGGGCCACGCCGAAGTTGATGGCGTCGGCCAGCGAGTCGATCTCCTCGCCCATCCGTGAGGTCGCGTTGAGCACCCGCGCCATGCGTCCGTCGAGGGCGTCCAGTATCGCGGCGACGGCGATCAACGCCATGGATTCCGTGGGCCGGCCGTCGAGTGCGAACTTGATCGCCGTCAGGCCCAGGCAGATCGCCAGCACCGTCATGGCGCTGGGGACGAACCGCAGCGGCCCGTCGGGACCGTCCTTGGTCTCGTTCATGACAGCTCGGCCAGCACGGTTTCGCCCGCCAGCGCGCGCTGTCCCACCGACACCAGCACATCGGCGCCCGCCGGCAGATAGGTGTCGAGCCGGGAGCCGAAACGGATCAGCCCGTAGGTGTCGCCGATGCCGAGCTTGTCGCCGACATGGACGTCGCAGATGATCCGGCGCGCCACCAACCCGGCGATCTGAACGGCGATGACGTCATTGCCTTCGGGGGTGCGAATCACGACGCTGTTGCGCTCGTTGTCGACGCTGGCCGCCGGCAGGTCGGCCGAGCCGAACAGCCCGGGGCGGTGGATCGCCGCGATCACCTCACCAGCCACCGGGGCGCGCTGCACGTGCGCGTCGAGGAACGACATGAAGATGCTGATCCGCAGGCGCGGGTGATCGCCCATCCCGAGTTCCGGCGGCGGCACGGCGTTTTCCACCAGGCAGATCTGGCCGTCGGCGGGCGCCACCACCACGCCGGGCCGGGTGGGCGGAACTCGCCTCGGATGGCGGAAGAACGCGGCATTGGCCGCCGCGGCCGCCAATCCGGCGGTCCGGACCGGGCGGCTGTTGCGCCCCAACGCGGCCAACGCCAGTCCGGCGCCGACGAACGGCAGTCCGGCCGGGTGCATCGGGGGAATGACTGACCGGACGAGGTCCAGGATGTGTGAAGCTTCGGACGTACGGGGGCGTCGGGCCACCGGGCCATTCTATGTAGACAGATCCCACACGCGTATCGGCGCTCCCTCATCGATTCGGGTGATTTCCTCCGGGATCTCCAGCAGGCAGTTGGCCGAGGCCAGCCAGCGCAGGTGATGGGATGCGGGCGGTCCGTAGCTGGTGACGGAATCGGCGGCCAGCACGCCGCGGCGGAACTGCCGTTTGCCGCGCGGCGAGGTCAGCGGCTCGGTCAGCGTCGCCGTGCGCCGGGGTCGGTCCGGGTGGGGCAGACCCATCGCTGCCCGCAGCGGGGCCCGGACGAACACCTCGAACGACACCAGCGCGCTGACCGGGTTGCCCGGCAGCGTCACGATGGGGATGTCCGGGCCGCCGGCTGCGCGCACCCGCCCGGCGCCCTGCGGCATGCCCGGTTGCATGGCGACCTTCGCGAACTCGACCTCGCCGCCGAGTGCGTCCTTGACGACTTCGTAGGCCCCGGCGCTGACCCCGCCCGTGGTGATGACCAGGTCGGCGGCGCGCAGATGCCGGTCCAGCGCGGCGCGGAACTCCCCGACGTCGTCACCGGCCATCGCGGTGCCGATCACCTCGCCACCGGCCTCGCGCACCGCCGCAGCCAGCATCACCGCGTTGGATTCGTAGATCTGCCCCGGCCGCAGCGGTGTACCGGGCGCGACCAGTTCGGTGCCGGTCGACATCACCAGCACGCGCTGGCGCGGTCGCACCGTGAGTTCGGCGATTCCGAGGGCGGCCGTCAGGCCCAGCGCGGCCGCGGTGACGACCTGCCCCGCGCGCAGCACCGTGGTGCCCGCCGTGACGTCCTCGCCGGCCTTGCGGATGTGCTGCCCGGGTGCGGCCGCCGCCCGGATCGCCACGGTGTCGGTACCGCCATCGGTGGATTCGACCGGCACCACCGCGGTGGCGCCGGCGGGCAGCGGGGCGCCGGTCATGATGCGGTGCGCGGTGCCCGGAATGAGTGTCAACAGATCGGTACGGCCAGCCGGAATATCTTCGGCGACAGGGAGTTTCACCGGAGTCTCGGGGGTGGCGGCGGCAATGTCGGCGGAGTGCACCGCGTAGCCGTCCATCGCCGAGTTGTCGAAACCCGGCAAAGCCAGGCCCGCGACCACATCGGCGGCCAGCACCAGACCCTCGGCCTGCGACAGGGGCAGGCGCGCGGCGGGGCGGGCGGTGATCAGGCCGGCGACTATGCGCTGGTGTTCTTCGACGGATCGCATGATCGGCCGGTATCAGAGCCGGTCATGATCGCGATGCGGGCGCACCGAGTGGGGACGTCGAGTTTCGGACCATGTGCTCACGCTCTCGAACATAGGCGAAACCCCCGAGCCGCAGGCATCCGACCGTGCGGAACCCGCCGCCGCGGGTGCTGGACGTTGCGAGCCGGATCTAGCAGGGTGAGCCCATGAGGCCTCTCGTCGTGCTCATCTCCAGCCTGCTCGTCCTGAGCGGCTGTGGCACCCGGTCCGGTGATGCCCCCGGATCCGGCACGCTTGAATCCAGCACGGCTGTCCTGCCGGCGTGGAATGACACCGCCGCCACGCGATCCATCGTCGATTTCGTCAAGCGCGTCACGACGCCCGACACCCCCGGTTTCGTGCCGGTCGAAGAGCGGATCGCCGTCTTCGACAACGACGGAACGCTGTGGACCGAAGCACCGTTGCCGTTTCAGGCGGAGTTCATGCTCGACGAACTCAAACGCCGCGCGCCGAACGAGCCTGAACTGGCAGCCGATCCGATGGTGCAGGCAGCGCTGGACGGCGATGTGCAGGCCCTGCTCGCGGGTGATCGCCACGCGGGGCTGCTGCGCGTCCTGGCGCTGACGCACGCCGGTATGACGACCGACGAGTTCGACAAGCAGGCCCGGGACTGGATCGCCACCGCCAAGCATCCGCGGTTCGACCGGCCGTACGACCAGCTCACCTACGAGCCACAGCAACAGCTACTGAAGTATTTGCGGGACAACGGTTTCCGCACTTTCATCGTGTCCGGCGGCGGGGCCGACTTCATGCGGACGTTCTCCGAGCGGGTGTACGGGATTCCGCCCGAGCAGGTCGTCGGATCGACCGGCACCACGGCATTCGAAATGCGCGACGGTAAACCGGTTCTGGTCAAGACCCAGGACTACATCTTCGTCGACGACAAAGAGGGCAAACCGTCTGGCATCCATGAATTCATCGGCCGCCGACCGATTCTCGCCGTCGGCAACAGCGACGGCGATCAGGCGATGCTGCAGTACACCACGATCGGCAACCCGCATCCGAGCCTTGGTGTGCTGATCCACCACACCGACGCCGAACGTGAGTACGCCTATGACGCCGACCCGCCGGCCAGCGGGAA
>CAYLWH010000065.1:0-24559 GCA_964387245.1 uncultured Mycobacterium sp. | reverse complement strand
GATAGCGCAGGTCGCAACCCGGCGTGATGACCAGACCCGAAAGGTTCGCCGCCGCGGCGGCCGCAGCGGCGGCCTGCAAGCGCCGCGCGTAGACCTCGGTGTCGAAACGAGTGGGGCGGCCGCTGGAGCTCATGGCACAAGGTTAGTGATGGTGACGAACTCCACCATGGTTGGCTAGCCGGATGTCTTCCCTGGTTCTCCTCGACGGCGCCAGCATGTGGTTCCGGTCGTACTTCGGTGTGCCGTCGTCGATCACCGCGCCCGACGGTCGGCCGGTGAACGCCGTCCGCGGCTTCGTCGACGCCATGGCCACGGTGATCGCCCGGCAGCGGCCGGGACGACTGGTGGTCTGCCTGGACCTCGACTGGCGACCGCAGTGGCGCGTCGACCTGATCCCGTCCTACAAGACCCACCGTGTCGAGCGGGAGGTTCCCGGCGAGGCACCCGACATCGAAGAGGTTCCCGACGACCTGACGCCCCAGGTTGACATGATCGCCGAGTTGCTCGACGCGTTCGGCATCCCGACCGGCGGCGCACCGGGTTTCGAGGCCGACGACGTGCTCGGCACTCTTGCCGCCCGGGAGCGACGTGATCCGGTCATCGTGGTCAGCGGTGACCGTGATCTGCTGCAGGTGGTCACCGACGACCCGGTGCCGGTACGCGTGCTGTATCTGGGTCGCGGTTTGGCCAAGGCCACCCTGTGGGGACCGGCCGAAGTGGCCGAGAAATACGGGCTGCCCGTCGAGCGGGCCGGCGCGGCCTACGCGGAACTGGCTGTGCTGCGCGGCGATCCGTCCGACGGCCTGCCCGGGGTGGCGGGTATCGGTGAGAAGACCGCCGCCGGCCTGTTGTCCCGCTACGGATCGCTGGCCGCGCTGCTGACTGCCGCCGCGGACCCGAAATCCGATGTCGCCAAAGGTATCCGGGCCAAGCTCGCAGCGGCCTACGACTACTTGGCGGCGGCCGGCCCGGTGGTGCGGGTGGCCACCGACGCGCCCGTCACACTGTCCACGCCAACAGACGCGCTGCCACTGGCGGCACAGAATCCGACGCTGGTGGCCGAACTCGCCGCCAAATTCGGTGTGGGCTCGTCGATCGCCCGACTGCAGAAGGCGCTGGACTCACTGGACTGACGCACAGCGTGACCACACCCGCATGGCGTGGATGCCGTTGCTGCCGGTCATCCTCGCCTGCTACTTGGGCCGGCCCACCTCGTAGGTGCCCTCATTGTCCTGGAATGTCACGGTGACCTGCCGTTTGGTGCCGTCGATGCTGACCTCGCAGGTGAAGTTGTCACCCTTGCGAACCGTTGGGTTCTGGCCGTTGTTGCACTTGACGTCCTTGACGTTCTTTGCCCCGTACCCGTTGGCCTCGTCGGACAGGATCTGCTGGACACCCGCCTGCGCCCTGTTGACATCCAGTTGCGTGGTGACGAAGAAACCCGGCTTCCAGAAGCCGAGTATCAAAACCGCGGCGACGATGAGTGCGGCGAGCACACCCAGGATGGTGCCCAGCGCGGCCAACGACCGCTTCGAGGATGCCTGGTCGACGCCGGCCGGCGGACCGTACAGTCCGGGCTGCTGATACTGCGGCTGGCCCGGGTATTGCGGCTGACCGTAAGGCGGTTGTCCGTACTGCGGTTGACCGTACTGCCCCGGTTGGGTGTACTGCGGCTGCCCATAAACGGGCTGGCCGTACTGCGGCTGTCCATAAACCGGTTGCCCGTACTGTCCGGGCTGATACGTCGGCTGCTGGGAGTAATCCGGCGGCGGATATTGCGGCGTCGCATAGCCGGAGCCCGGCGGCGGTTGATACGGCGAATATTCCTGCGGCGGGGTGTAGCCGGGCGACTGCCAGGCCGATCCCTCCGATGCCGCGGAGTCCGGGCTCTGGGCCGGCCGATCCGACCCCTCGTACGGCTGCTTGGGGTCGGACCCCTGCGGTCCCGTCATCGTTTCTCCTCAGTGTCCGGGCGTGAGTGTCCGGGCGTGCCGGTCTCGACCGTAGCGTCTGCCCCACCCTACCCGTTGTCACCACGGACTCAGCGGCACGGCGACGCGACGACGGTACGTGTCGCCGGGTACCCGTTTCCGCTGGTCAATCCTTTAATAACGGCGCGGACACTTGTGCGCAGACCACGGTCCTGCCAGCATCGCGGGATGACCACCATGTCCGCAACGCTGAAACCCGGCACCCAGGCGTACCTGGCGTCGCTGACGGAGCCCGAACGCCGCGCGGCCGCCGAACGGCTGGCGGTGCTGCCACCGGCGGACGTCGCCGCCCTCGGGGTGTCCGAACCGCTGCACCTCGAGCACGACTACCGCGTGCGCGACACCTCGGGTGAGCTGCCGGCCGGCCTGCGGGGTGTGCTGTACCGCAACGGGCCGGGACGCTGGGAGGATTACCGGCACCGTCCGTTGCGTCACCTGTTCGACGGCGATGGCATGGTGTCCCGCTTCGCGATCGGTGCGAACGGGGTCGATTACCGTAACCGCTACGTCAGAACCCGGCACTACCGGGCCAAAGGCAGCACCCGCCATCTCGGCACCCCGGCACCCGGTGGCCGGCTGGCCAACCTTGTCTCTCCTGTTCCGCCGAACCTGGCCAACACCAACGTCGTTCGGCACGCCGGCAAACTGTGGGCGCTGTGGGAGGGCGGCCCGCCGCACGAACTGGACCCGACCACGCTGCGGACCCGCGGACCGAACCGCTTCGGCGGCCGACTGCGCTGGGTCGGTTCGTATTCCGCGCATCCGAACGTGTGCCCGGCGACCGGTGAGATGTTCAACTTCGGCGTCGAGTTGTTCCCCTATCCGCACCTTCGGGTGTACGCCACGGCGGTGACGGGCCGGTTGCGCCACCAGCACTCGGTCCGGCTGCCCTACCCGGCCATGGTGCACGACTTCGCCATCACCGAGCGCCACCTGGTGTTCCTGATCTCACCGATCGTCCCGGACGTGCTGCCCCTGTTGACGGCCCGCACGACGATCGGCGAGGCGCTGCGCTACCGACCCGAAAAGGGCAGCGTCGTCATCCTCATCGACCGCAACGGGTCCGGCTCACGCACCATCGAGACCGACGCGGTGCTGCAATTCCACCTCAGCAACGCCCACGAGCGCGGCGGTGACGTGGTCATCGACGCCATCACTTACTCAGACGGTGAAATCCTTTCCGGCATAGCCGATTTCCGTAGCCAGAGTCTTGCCGGGGCGCCGTCGGAGTTCACCCGGTTCACCGTCTCGCCCCGGCAGGTCCGGCGCGAGGTGATCAGCGACACCGTGTGCGAGTTCCCCCGCCACCACCCCGGCCGCGAGGGCCGCGAACACCGGTTCAGCTACGTGGCCAGCCGGCACCGGTTGACCACCCTCTACGACGGGATCACCAGGATCGACCTCGAGACCGGACACGAATGCACCCACCTCGCCCAGGGCCCCGGAAACAGCTACTGCGAACCGGTGTTCGCACCCGATCCGGACGGCAGCGGCGAGGACGACGGCTGGCTGCTGACTGTCGAATACGAAGCGGCCCTTCACCGTTCGCGCCTGGTGGTGTTCGACGCCCGGGATCTGAGCGCCGGCCCGCGCTTCACCGCCGCGCTCACCCACCACATCCCCCAGGGTTTCCACGGCAACTTCTACCCGGAATGACTCACCCGCTGTCCACCGCGACCACGCCGCGGCGCACGTCGTCGATCGCCCGTTTGGCGGCGACCCGCAACCCGGCGTCGGGCGCGGCGATCCGCACCTGGTCGAGCAGGTCGAGGATCTGACGGCACCATCGCACGAAGTCACCGGCCGAGATCGGCGTTCCGTTGCCGGTCTCGTCGGCCGCCGCCAACGCGACCGCCAGATTGCCCGAGGTGGCCCACCGGTAGGCGGCCGTCACGAAGCCCTCGTCGGGTTCCCGGGTCGGCGCGATGCGGTGCCGGTTCTCGTCGCTGCGCAACTGTCCGGACAGCCGCCGGGTGCCGGCCAGCGCACGGCGCAGTCCCGCGGTCGGTGGATTCTGCAGCTGGGGCGATGGCCCGTCGCCGCCCCTGGACTCGTAGACGACCGCTGAAACCATCGCGGCCAGTTCCGCCGGCGCGAGACCCTTCCAGGCCCCGGTTCGCAGGCATTCCGCGACCAGAAGGTCGCTTTCGCTGTAGATCCGGGCCAGCAACCGGCCGTCGTCGGTGGCCCTGACCTCTTTGCGGGCGGGGGCACCGTCGACGGTGATGAAACCCCGCTCGGACAGCAACCCGACGATCCGGTCGAACGTGCGGGCCAACGAGTTGGTGGCCGCGGCGATCTTCTGCCGCAGCACGGCGTTGTCGCGCTCCACACGCAGATACCGCTCACCGACGCGGGCCATCTCCTCCCGGTCCGGCCGGCCGTGCGCCGGGTGACGCCGTAGCTGCTCGCGCAGCACCACCAGTTCCCGGTCGGTGTCGGGGTCGCATCCGCCGCGCTTGCCCTTCGTGGCGGGAACCGCCAACCGGGCCGCGGCCGACCGCAGCGCGGAGGCCAGGTCACGGCGCACCCGGGGCTGGCGGTGCTCGACCCGCTTCGGCAACGGCATCGTCCCCACCGGAGCAGCCGCACCGGAATAGTCCGCCGACGAGATGCGGCCCGCCCACCGGTGCTCGCTGAGGACCAGTGGGCGCGGATCATCTTCGTCGTGCGCGGACTCGAGCACCACGGCCAGACCCCCGCGCCGGCCTCCGGTGATGTTGATGATGTCCCCGCGGTGCAGCGCCGACAGCGCGTCGATGGCGGCCTGGCGCCGTTGCAATCGCGACGAACGTGCTTGTGCGCGTTCCCTTTCCGATATCTTCGCACGCAATCGCAGGTAGTCGAGCATCTCGCTGTCCGGTCCGCCGAGTTCGGCCGCGATCTCCTCGAGCAGCTTCTCGCCGCGTTCGGCGCCCCGCACCAGGCCCACCACCGAACGGTCGGTCTGATACTGCGCGAAGGAGCGTTCCAGCAGCGCCCGCGCCCGCACCGGTCCCATCCGCTGGACCAGGTTGATCGTCATGTTGTATGACGGCGCGAACGAACTGCGCAGCGGGAAGGTCCGGGTGGACGCCAAGCCGGCCACCTCGGCTGGTTCGACATCCGGGTGCCACACCACGACGGCGTGGCCCTCGACGTCGATGCCGCGTCGGCCCGCCCGACCGGTCAACTGGGTGTACTCCCCCGGTGTCAGCGGCGCGTGCTGTTCGCCGTTGAACTTCACCAACCGCTCCAGCACGACGGTGCGCGCCGGCATGTTGATGCCCAACGCCAGTGTCTCCGTCGCGAACACGGCCTTCACCAAGGCTGCGGCGAACAGCTCCTCGACGGTGTGCCGGAAGATGGGAAGCATCCCCGCATGATGGGCGGCCAGTCCGCGCAGCAATCCCTCCCGCCACTCGTAGTAGCCGAGGACACCGAGGTCACCGTCGGGCAGGTCGCCACAGCGCCGGTCGATCGCCTCGGCGATACGCGCCCGGTCGGAGTCGGTGGTCAACCGCAGCGACGAGCGCAGGCACTGCTTGACCGCCGCATCGCAACCCGCGCGCGAGAAGATGAAAGTGATTGCCGGGAGCAGTCCTTCGCGGTCCAGGGTGGTGATGACATCCGGTCGCGACGGGGGCCGGAAACCGCTCGGGCGATGTGACCCGCTGTCGCGCCCGCGTCGGTCCCGGGGCGACCAGTCCGCCAGCCGGTCGGCTTCGCGACGGTGGGCGATGTGGCGCACCAGCTCCTGATCCACCACCAGCTTGCGCGCGGCCGGGTCGCGGCCCGCCTGATCCGGGTCGAACAGATCGAACAATCGCCTGCCGACAAGCATGTGCTGCCACAGCGGCACGGGCCGGTGTTCGTCGACGATGACGGTGGTGTCCCCGCGCACCGTCTGAATCCAGCCGCCGAACTCCTCGGCGTTGCTGACCGTGGCCGACAGACTGACCACCCGGACGTCGTCGGGCAGCTGCAGGATCACCTCCTCCCAGACCGCCCCGCGCATCCGGTCGGCCAGGAAATGGACCTCGTCCATCACCACGTACGAAAGACCGTGCAGCGCCGGCGAATCCGCGTAGAGCATGTTGCGCAGCACCTCGGTGGTCATCACCACCACGGGCGCGTCGGCGTTGACCGACACGTCACCGGTTAGCAATCCGATGCGCTCCGGTCCGTACCGGCGTACCAGATCGGTGTGCTTCTGGTTGCTCAGCGCCTTGATCGGTGTGGTGTAGAAGCATTTGCGGCCGGCGGCCAGCGCCAGGTGAACGGCGAACTCCCCCACCACCGTCTTGCCGGCGCCAGTGGGCGCGCAGACCAACACACCGTGGCCGCGTTCGAGCGCCTCGCAGGCATCACGCTGGAAACCGTCGAGCGTGAAGGGTAGTTCCGCGGTGAACTGCTGGAGTTCGGTCACGGCAGCCACCTCGTCCGTGAGCGTGCGCACAAGCGCGCACCCAACCGGCGAGGTGCGCGCCGACACGCACCCTCGCGACGGAAGGACACCTCAGCACACCTCAGGTGACGTCGTCATGGGTGAGGCCAATCGGCGACACCGGCGCGATGACCGATGCCTGGTCGTCGGGAACCTCTTCGATCGCCTGACGGCGGGCCTTGCGCCTGTCGTTGACGCGTGAGAACTGGATCGCGAACTCCATCAGCAGGGTCAAAGCCAGGCCGAGGGCCAGCATGGAGAACGGGTCGGATCCCGGCGTCGCGAAGGCGGCGAACAGGAAGACCCCGAAGATCAGGCCGCGACGCCACTCCTTGAGCTTCGCGTAGGGCAGGATGCCCACCACGTTGAGCATCATGATCAGCAGTGGGAACTCGAAGCCGACCCCGAACACCAGCAGCAGGTTGACCAGGAAACTGAAGTACTGATCGCCCGACAGCGCGGTGACCTGGACATCGCTGCCCACCGTCAGCAGGAAGTGCAGCGCCTTGGACAGCACGTAGTAGGCGAGCACGGTACCCGCCATGAACAGGGCGGCGGCCAGGACGACGAAGACGATCGCGAACCGGCGTTCCTTCTTGTACAACCCCGGCGTGATGAACGCCCACAGCTCGTAGAACCAGACCGGGCAGGCCAGCACCACCCCGGCCAGCAGGCCGACCTTCAGGCGGAGCATGAACTGGTCGAATGGTGCGGTGGCCAACAGCCGGCACCCGTTGTCGGGACTGATGTCGGCCCGCGCCGACTGCGGCAGCGAGCAGTAGGGACGGCGCAGCCACTCGCCGAGGCTCTCCATCCCGAAAAGACCGTGGCCGTACCACCAGAACCCGACGATGGTGGTCAGCACGATCGCGGCGACCGATATCAGCAGCCGGGTCCGCAGTTCACGGATGTGGTCGACGAGCGACATCGTCCCGTCGGGGTTCACCTTGCTGCGGCGGCGACGGGGATCCAGCCGTTTGATCACGCTCGAGGCGCCGGAGGTATTCACACGCAGAGTCGATCAGCGCCGCACCGGACAGGCGGGGTGGCGGGTGCCGTTAGCGCTCAGGCCGGCCGCGCGTCGGTGTGGCCGGGGTCGACCCGCTCGGACTGCACCGGCGTCGCGGCGGGCGGCACCGGGGTGACCGGCGGCTCGTTGCTGTCGTTCTGCAGTTCCTTGACCTCGGCCTTGAAGATGCGCATCGACTTGCCCAGCGAACGCGCCGCGTCCGGCAACCGCTTCGCGCCGAACAGCAGGATCATCACGATGGCGAGAATTGCCCAGTGCCACGGACTAAGAGCGCCCAATTCGGTTACCTCCATACGTGAACTTCGCGTGGGCCTCGATGCTACCCCGCGTCGCGGTAAGCTCCCAGTGCCGCGGCGGCCGCCTCCCGCACCCGGTTCACCAGGGTCGCGGGCGCCAGCACGCTGACCTCTGGGCCGAAGCCGAGCAACAACCGGCTCATCCACTCGTCGGAGGCGTAGGTCATGACGGCCTCGCAGGAGCCGTCCGGCAGCTCGCGCAGCACCCGCATCGGGTAGTACTCGAACATCCACGCAGCCTGCGGAGCGACCCGCAGCGTCGCCGACGGCAGCGCCGGGTCCGCATCGAACAGCGAGGTGTCCGTCGGAGCCGACACCGCCGGTTCCGGGGGCGCCGAAGGCTCGTCGAGCACCGAGGCGTCGACGATCCGGTCGAACCGGAACAGCCGCACGCCCTCGGCCTCCCGACACCAGGCCTCCAGGTAGCTCTGGTCGTTGACCAGGACCAACCGGATCGGATCGACGGTGCGCATCGACAGGGTGTCCCGTGAGGCGGAGTAGTACTCGAGGATCAGCGCGCACCCGTCGCGCACCGCCTCCCGAACCGCCGCGGCGGCCCGGGTTTCGGCGGGCGCGGGCTCCGGTTCGGCGGAGTGGGCGCCATGGGCCACCGTCCCGGCTGCCGATTCGATCTTGGCGATGGCGCTGCGCGCCGCCTCCGGGTCGACGACGCCGGGCACGTCGACCAGCGCGCGCAGGGCGACCAACAGGCCGGTCGCCTCCGGCGACGTCAGGCGCAGCGGCCGGTCCATGCCCGCCGAGAAGTACACCTCGATGGTGTCACCGGAGAACTCGATGTCGATGAGGTCGCCCGGGCCGTACCCGGGTAGGCCGCACATCCACAGCTGGTTGAGGTCGGCCTCGAGCTGCCTGCGACTCACCCCCAGGTCGGCGGAGGCCTCGGAAAAGGTGATCCGCTGGTTGGCCTGGAAATACGGCACCATATTGAGCAGCCGGACCAGACGCGTCGACACCCCGGTCATGAGCCGCCACCGGCGTGCGCCCGCAACCGGGCCAACACGTTCTCCCGCAGCGACTGGGGCTCCAGCACGATCGCGTCGGCCCCGTAACCGGCGACCTCGCGGGCCAACCGGTCGCGCGCATCCAGCTCGAGTTCGAAGACCTCGCCGTCACGGTCGCCGATCCGGTGCGGACCCACGGAGGCGCCGGCCCGGCGCAACGCGGTGGCCCGGCCGTCGGCCAGCCAGACCCGGGCGGACACACCCGTCGGCGCGTCACCGACCACCGCGGCGACGATCTGGCGCAGGTCGACACCCTCGGGCCGGATCACCGCACCGGCCGGCCCGGTCGGCGTCACCTCCGCGCCGATCCGCGACAGCCGGAATGTCCGGGTGGCGTTGCGGTCGCGGTCATGTCCGACGAGGTACCAGCGGCCGTTCATCGTGACGACGCCCCACGGTTCCAGCGTGCGCGTGGTGTACGGGTCGGAGCGGGCGGCCCGGTGGCCGAACGTGACGACCTGCCCGGCGTCGATGGCGACCAGCAGGGCACCCAGTACGTCCTCGGAACCGCGCAGGCCGGGGAGTCCGGCATGCGCGTGCACGGGCATCGACGCGTCCGCGTCGACATCGACTCCGGCGGCCCGCAACTTCAACACCGCCCCCTGGGCGGCGGTGATCAGTTCCGGCGATTCCCACAGCCGGGTGGCCACCGCCACGACGGCGGCTTCATCGGGCGTCAGGTCGATGTCCGGCAGTGCGTAGGCATCGCGGTTGATGCGGTAGCCCTCGGTGGGGTCGAGGTTCGAGACCCGCCCGGTTTCCAGCGGGATACCCAGGTCGCGCAGTTCGTTCTTGTCCCGCTCGAACATCCGCGAGAATGCTTCGCCGCTGGGACTGTCGCCGTAGCCGTACACGCTGGCGCGAATCCGTTCCGCGGTGAGGTAACCGTGCGTCGCCAACAGCGCGATGACGAGGTTCATCAGCCGTTCGACTTTGGAGATCGCCATCGGCCCTACATCGAGGCGATGAGTCGCTTGACCCGTTCGTCGACCGAACGGAACGGATCCTTGCACAGGACCGTGCGTTGCGCCTGGTCGTTGAGCTTGAGGTGGACCCAGTCCACCGTGAAGTCACGACCGGCTTCCTGTGCGGCGCTGATGAACTCGCCGCGCAGCCTGGCGCGGGTGGTCTGCGGCGGGGTGTTGACCGCTTCGTCGATTTCCTCGTCGGTGGTGATCCGGGCGGCCAGCCCCTTGCGCTGCAGCAGATCGAACACGCCGCGGCCCCGTTTGATGTCGTGGTAGGCCAGGTCGAGCTGGCTGATCTTCGGGGCGGACAGCTCCATGTTGTAGCGGTCCTGATAGCGCTGGAACAACCTGCGCTTGATCACCCAATCGATTTCGGTGTCGACCTTGGCGAAGTCCTGGCTCTCGACCGCGTCGAGTTGGCGGCCCCATAGGTCGACCACCTGGTCGATCTGAGTACTGGGCTCCCGGCTCTGCAGGTGTTCGACGGCACGCGCGTAATACTCGCGCTGGATGTCCAGTGCGCTGGCCTGCCGGCCGCCGGCCAGCCGCACCGGGCGTCGGCCGGTCAGGTCGTGGCTGACCTCGCGGATCGCCCGGATGGGGTTGTCCAGTGAGAAATCCCGGAACGGCACGCCGGCCTCGATCATCTCCAGCACCAGCGAGGCGGAGCCCACTTTGAGCATGGTGGTGGATTCGCACATGTTCGAGTCGCCGACGATGACGTGCAGCCGCCGGTACTTCTCGGCGTCGGCGTGCGGTTCGTCACGAGTGTTGATGATGGGTCGGCTGCGGGTAGTGGCGCTGGAGACGCCCTCCCAGATGTGCTCGGCGCGCTGGGACAGGCAGAAGGTGGCCGCCTTGGGCGTTTGCAACACCTTGCCGGCACCGCAGATCAGTTGGCGGGTCACCAGGAACGGCAGCAGCACATCGGATATCCGGGAGAATTCCCCGGCCCGCACGATCAGGTAGTTCTCGTGGCAGCCGTAAGAGTTGCCCGCCGAGTCGGTGTTGTTCTTGAACAGGTAGATGTCGCCGCCGATGCCCTCGTCGGCGAGCCGCTGTTCGGCGTCGATCAACAGATCCTCGAGCACCCGCTCACCGGCCCGGTCGTGGGTGACCAACTGGAGCAGGTTGTCGCATTCGGCGGTCGCGTACTCCGGGTGGCTGCCGACGTCGAGGTACAGGCGCGCGCCGTTGCGCAGAAATACATTCGAACTGCGGCCCCACGACACCACCCTGCGAAACAGGTAGCGGGCCACCTCGTCGGGCGACAGCCGGCGGTGTCCGTGGAACGTGCAGGTCACACCGAATTCCGTCTCGATGCCCATGATTCGTCGCTGCACGTATCCGAGACTACTGGTTAGTCGACGCAGTGGGTGCGCAAGCGCGCCACGGACGGGTTGCGAACCGGCGAACGTCGACACAACTTACTCCAAAGTAAGGAGGTGCGTTACATTCGTTCACTCAGCGGAGTTCGACCCCTGAACTTGAAAGGATGCTTGGCCGTGACGTTCTCTCTGGAACTTCCCGATGATGTCATCACCGTCCGTAACTGGGTCCACGACTTCGCCGCCGAGGTCGTCCGGCCGGCGGCCGCGGAGTGGGATGAGCGCGAGGAGACGCCATGGCCGATCATCTCCGAGGCGGCCAGGGTCGGGCTGTACTCGATGGAGATGTTCGCCACTCAGGCCGCCGAGCCCACCGGGTTGGGCATGCTCACCGTTTTCGAGGAGATGTTCTGGGGCGACGCCGGCATCGCCCTGTCGATTCTGGGCACCGGCCTGGCCGCGGCGTCGCTGGCCGCCACCGGCACCCCCGAACAGCTCGGCGAATGGCTGCCCCAGATGTTCGGAACGCCGGAGGAACCGCTGCTCGCGTCGTTCTGCTCGTCGGAGCCCGGCGCCGGCTCCGACGTCGGCGCGATCATCACCCGCGCCCGCTACGACGAGGCCTCCGATGAGTGGGTGCTCAACGGCACCAAGACCTGGGCCACCAACGGCGGGATCGCCAACGTGCACATCGTCGTGGCGTCGGTGTACCCCGAGTTCGGTTCGCGTGGGCAGGCCACCTTCATCGTCCCGCCGAACACACCCGGACTCACCCAGGGCCAGAAGTTCAAGAAGCACGGCATCCGGGCCTCGCACACCGCCGAGGTGGTGCTCAACGACGTCCGCATTGCGGGCCGGCTGATCGTCGGCGGCAAGGAACGCTTCGACGAGCGGATGGCGCGGGTGCGCGCCGGCCAGGCCACGGCGGGCCAGGCCGCGATGAAGACCTTCGAACGCACCCGGCCCACCGTGGGAGCGATGGCACTCGGGGTGGCCCGCGCCGCCTACGAGTACGCGTTGGACTACGCGCAGGAGCGCGAACAGTTCGGCCGCCGGATCGGTGACTTCCAGGCGATCGGATTCAAGCTCGCGGACATGAAGGCCCGCATCGACGCCGCCCGACTGCTGGTGTGGCGGGCCGGATGGATGGCGCGCAACAACATTCCGTTCGATTCCGCCGAGGGGTCGATGGCCAAACTGGTCGCCAGCGAGACGGCCGTGTATGTCACCGACGAGGCGATCCAGATCCTCGGGGGAAACGGTTACACCCGCGACTTCCCCGTCGAGCGCATGCACCGCGATGCCAAGATCTTCACCATCTTCGAGGGCACCAGCGAAATCCAGCGGTTGGTGATGGCCCGGACGATCACGGGCTTGCCACTGAAATGACGGAGGCGGCTCCATCGCGTTGAGTTAGAAGTTACGCAGACCGCTACTCGCACAACGTCTGCGGGAGTTCTCACTCAACGGGGGCCTTGTGGATAACGGTGCGCACGCTCGGCCGGTGCGGTGCCAGCATGCCTCATGGACAACACCACGGTCACCGTTGATCTGAACCGACTGCGCACGGTTGCCAACCGCGTCGAGCGAAGCGCCAACGCGCTGCGCAAATTCCGAATGCCCGAACTGAACCGGGCGGATCTGCCCGGATCGGCGGTGGCCGGCGCGGTGGGGTCCGCGCGCCTTGCGGGCAGCTTCGACGCGCTCGTCCAACTGATGACGGACTGGGCCTGCGTCGCCCGGGCCTCAGCGGACGCCTTCGAGCTCGCCGAGCAGGAGAATGCCGGCCGACTCTGACCGATCATGAACCGTCCCACGGTAAGCCAGGCCCGCCAGTGGCGGCCGGAGGCACTACGCGAGGTGGCCGACGCCTGGGATTCCGCAGCCGGATACGTGCAGTCCGAAATCCCGCACGACGACCCGGATTGGACAGGGTCGGCGGCGGATTCAGCGCACGATCAGATGACCCGAATCGCCCGTTCCGCCGTCGATGCCGCGCGTGCACTCATCGCCGCGGCGGTGGCGGCCCGCGCGGGCGCCGACCGTATCGGCGCCGCCCGGCAGGCCGTCCTGGACACCGTCGCTGGCGCCGCCGCCGAGGGGTATCGCGTAGGAGACGACGGTGTTGTTTCACCGACGGCAGCGGCCGGCGATGCGTTGCGCTTGCTGTGCGGTGACGACACCGCTGCGATCCGGGCGATGACATCAACGCGCGCAACGGAACTCACCGTCAGAGTCTCGACTGCACTCGATGTGTTGGCCGTGGCCGATGCCGACACCGCGGCAGCCATCGACGAGGCGTTCAGCTTCGGTGCGCCGGCCTCCGGTGCGACACACCCGGCGGGAGCCGCCCGGGTGGACGCCGATGCCGTGTCGGGTTGGCCGACGATGGGTCAGGACCGTATCGCCGAGCAGATCGCGGAGCTGACGCCGGCGCGGCGCGCGCAGCTGATCACCGCGGCGCCCCGCGAGGTGGGCAACACCGACGGGGTGCCCTGGCCGATGCGCGTCGCGGCCAATCGGCTCAACATCGCCGACGCGATCCTGGCCGAGCGCCGCACCCTCGACATCCCCGTCGACGACAAGATCCGCACCGTCGTCGCGCAACGCTACGGCACCCGGCTGTATCCGGTCGGCGCCGAACGTGCCCACGACGTGATCGCCTCAGACCCGGACCGCCGAGCCGCAGCCATCGCCGAACATGACCGAAATGCGAACCAGCACATCGCCTTCTACCAATCCCTGCTCACGCAGATACCCGATCCGACCGGCCGGACCGGTGAGCTGGTCGATCGTCAGATCCTCGCGTTCGACCCGGCCCGGTCATCGCTCGTCGAGCTCACCGGTGACCTCGGCGCCGCCGGCGGTGTCGGAGTGCTGGTGCCCGGACTGAACACCACGATGCTCGGATCGGCCGCCAACACCGACACCGTGCGGCGCTTCGTGGCCGAGGGGCGCGGGGACATCGCGATGATCACCTATCTCGGCGGGCCGTTTCCGACCGGCCGGTGGGCCGCCGGGGTGTGGCAGGCAGCCGATCCGCACTTCGCGCTCGAGATGGCACCGCGACTGGTGGCATTCAGTGAGGACGTCAACCGGACCGTCGACGCGACCGGCCGGTCGGTGGCCGTCACCTATCTCGGCCACTCCTACGGCGGTTCCATCCTGGGCACCGCCGAGCGACTGGGCCTGACAGCCGATCGCGTTGTGTACGTCGAGGCCGCCGGCGCCGGGGTCGGCGTGTACAACCCAGCCGACTGGCACAACCGCAACCCCGAGGTGGCCCGCTTCTCGATGACCGCCCCCGGGGACCCCATCGGACTCGTCCAGGGTCTGCCGCTGGGCCCGCACGGAGCCGACCCCGACGAGATACCCGGCGTGGTGCGCCTGGACACCGGAAAGCGGTTGGACGGCACCGAGATGGGCGGCCAATCTGCGCACAGCGATGTGCTCAACGAACCGTCGGATGCCTGGCACGAGTTGTTGGGCGTGATCACGGGCCGACGCAGCTGATGCTTCAGGCTCCGGGTGGCAGTCTGGTTGCGCCAGGTGTTGCGGTTCGACCAGAGGGCTTGTATGAAGCGCGCCGCAGGTAGAAGGCCGAGAATGGCTTACCGCAGTGGAAGCGGGCAGTCGGCTACCTGGGCGATCCGCGCCAGCCCGACCCCAAGACCGCATCGCTGGTGGAGCAGGGCTGCGCCGCAGAGCTCCGGTTTTGTCGACTCATGGGTCCGTGACCTGGGCTGATGGTTAGCCGGTGACCTGCCCTTGAGGCTGTGGGCAAGCGCGGGCGGTCCGAGCACGAGGGCGGCAATTCCGGATGACAGCGGAGTCGCTCATCTTGGGCACCCGCGCTCGGCGTATTCCAGCCAAGTCCTGGCTCTCGAACGGGTCGCTCGCCCGATCACTCCGCGCACTTGAGCGGATCGCGTATGTTCCAGGTGGCGCGGCTCACGGTGTCGTCGGGACTCGGCGTACCGGCTGTGGTTTCGCCACGGGCCTTGCCCGAGTCGTCCACGCTACCCGAGTAAAAGCCGCCCGAGTCCTGGCTCCACATCACGGTGAGGTTGACCTCGCGTCCGTTGATGCCACCCGAGATGGGGCCGTGCATCACCGCCGCCTGCCGGTTGTTGAAGGCGGTCGCCGTCCCGCTGGCCGTGGTGCCCACGGAGTTGAACTCCACCCGGTAGCCGTTCGACTGGTTGATGGCGGTGTAGCCGGTGAAGGCGAACTGGCCACACGCGGCCTGTGCCGGTGGTGCCACCGCCAGGATGGGTGCCGCGAGTGCGACTGCTACCGCGAGTTGAATCTTCATTCTTTTCTCCTTCTGGGGTCTTACTGATGGGGGTCAGAGGATGTCGCAACGGCGGGCAGCGGAGTTCCATATGCCCCTGTCCAGCGAGCACTGGTTGGCGAGGGCTTTGTCGTTCGGGTACTCGCAGCCGTGGGCCGGGTCGCGGCCCGCACGCATCCGCAGCCGATCACGCTGCGCGTCGCGGATGCGCCGCCAGGCTCCGGCGCGCACCCAGCGGGTGAAGATCGCGTCCAACACGAGTCGGCGGCAATGCTTTTCGGGGCCCGCCTCCGCGCCGCCCGCTGCCGCACCCGGTGGCGGCAGCAACACACGTCCTCACCGCCAGTGACCCAATGCCCCGCCGCGGTCACCATCAGAATTGACGCTCAAAGTGACCGGCGGGCCTAAACTGGGTACACACCTGGAGGAGGTGTGTGTCATGAAGAAGATCCTCGTCACCTTGGGCACGCTCGCGGTGTCGGCGGGAATCGCACTCGCCGGGGCCGGGAACGCCCAGGCCAACGACAACCCCGGCCTGTGCTGGAACGGCTGGATCTGGAGCGCCTGCGTGTCAGGACCGGGTTGGGTTGACTGGAACCCGTGGAACAACTGGAATCCCGGACATGGGCCTTGGGATGTTCGTCACGGCGGGAAGCATTGGAAGTAGCCAGCTGCTAGAGCAACTCCCGGCTCTCCATCTCTTCGACCCCGTCCGGTTCTTGTCGGTGCGCTCGGTGAGCCTCAGCGTGTCGATAAACCCGCCGGATATACCGGTGATCTGGGCCCACCCTTCACTTCTGGACATTGGATAGTGACGCCAGGCGACGGTAGGCATCTTCGACGGCGACTGACGAGGGCTCAGGAACCGCGCACCAGGGTCACGACGTGTCCGCAGTAGCCCAGCACCCGGTAGTTGGCTCCCATGCGCTGGTCTCGAACCGGGCGATCCGCATCGCACTGACGGCATCGCATGGTGGCGGGCTCAGAGGGGCTCAGTTCCAGCTCGCTTCTCTTTGCCATACCAAGGATTCTGGGGCCACTTTTAACACCCGTCAATTTTTATCACGAATCCGTCATCGGCCCGTGCCCTCACCCGGGGCAGCTCCCTTGGCTGGGGTTGGTTCTGCGGGCCCCTTGCCGTAGCCGAGTCAACCTGTACCGCAGGAAGTTTCCCGACGGGACCATCATCTGGACCTCACCGATCCGGTACCACGTATCCGAGCAGCCGGATCTTCTGCCGCGGGTCTACCAGATGCCGATCAACTTCATCCAGCCGCCGCCGATCACGGTCCAGATGGCAATGTTGACGATGCTGATCGCAAACCCGATCCGGAACAGCTCGGGAGCCTTGACGTAGCCGGAGCCGTAGACCACACCGGCCGGACCGGACGAGTAGTGCGCCAAGCCGCCGAACAGGTTTCCGATGAACCCGAACACCAGCGCGGCGAACAGCGGCGGCGCCCCGGTGGCTATCGCGGCCCCGACGAACACCGCATACATGGCGACGATGTGCGCTGTGTTGGAGGCGAACAGATAATGCGAATAGAAGTAGACCAAGGTCAGGATGGCGAACGCCGCCAGCCACGGCAGCGAATCGACCGACCCGGCAACGGAATTGCCGACCCATTCGATCACCCCCAGCGCATTGAGCTCGCCGGCCATCCCGACCAGCACGCCGAAGAAGATCAGAGTGCTCCACGCGGATCCGTTGTCCGCCAGGTTCTTCCAGGTCAGCACACCGGTGACGAGCAGGATCGCGATACCGGTGAACGCCGCGGTCGTGGCGTCGATGTCAAGCATGTCGCCGAGGCACCACAGGACCAGCAGCAGCAGGAAGGTGCCCGCCATGATCCATTCCTTGCGCGACATCGGCCCGGCCCGGCGAAGTTGCTCGCGTGCTTCGGCGGGTGCGCCCGGCGTGCTCTTCAGCGTGGGCGGGTAGATCTTGGACATCACCCATGGCACGGCGATCAGGCTGACGATCCCTGGCACGATCGCGGCGAGCGCCCATCTGCCCCAGGAGATTTCGACGCCGAGTTTGTTGGCGGCCTCCTGTGCCACCGGGTTGCCGGCCATCGCGGTCAGGAACATCGCCGAGGTGACGGCGTTGACCTGCAACGCGGTCAACGTGAGGAATGCGCCGAGCCGTTTGCGTGATTCCTCGGGCTCGGGGTGGGAATCCTCGAGCCGGCTCAGCGATGCCACCACGGGAAACACCACACCACCGCAGCGCGCGGTGTTCGAAGGCGTCGCCGGCGCCAGGACTAGATCGGTCAGCGCCATGCCGTAGGACAATCCCAGTGTGGACTTGCCCAGCCTTGTGACGAACAACAGCGCGATCCGCCGGCCCAGGCCGGTGATGAGGAAACCCTCGGCGATGAAGAAGGCGGCGACGATCAGCCACACCGTGGTGTTGGAGAACCCGGCCAACGCCTTGGCCGCCGTCTGGGCGCCGGTCAACATGGCCACGGCCATCCCGATCAGCGCGATCGACGCCGTGGGCAGCGGCTGCAGGATCAGCGCCAGGATGGTGCCCAGGAAGACGCCCAGCATCCGCATGCCCGTCGGCTCGACACCGTCAGGCACGGGCAGGAAGTACACCACGACGCCCACGAGAATCGGGATGCCGGCCTTCCACAGGTACGGCACCCAGGTGCGTCGCGACGTTTCGGCCTCCGCGCTCGTCATTCAGTCAGCCTTTCCGCGCAGCCTGGCCCGGACCACCTCACGGTTGACCGCGGCGACGGCGGTCATCGGAATGCTCTCGGGGCACACCTGGGCACATTCGCCGTAGCTGGAGCACGGGCCGAAGTCCTGTTCCATCTGTCCCACAAGTCTTTTGGCTCGCCGGCCGCGCTCCAGCCGGCCGCGCGTGACGGTCGCCAGATGCAGCAGTTTCGCGCCGGCGAACAGGTGGGCCGCACCGTTGGGGCAGGCCGCCACGCACGCCCCGCAGCCGATGCAAGCGGCGAAGTCCAGGGCGTACTCGGCGTCGTCCTTGGTCAGGGGTTCGGCATCCGCGTCGGCTGCCGTACCCGCGTCGACGGCGATATTCCCACCCGCGGAGATCATCCGATCCAGTGCCGAACGGTCCACCACGAGATCGCGCAGCACCGGGTAGGCTGCGGACCGGAACGGCTCCAAGCGAATCCGCGCACCCTCGGCGAACGAGCGCACGTGCTGGCGGCACGACGGGGTGTTGGCCACCGGCCCGTGCGGCCGGCCGTCGACGGTGATCCCGCACGATCCGCAGACGCCTTCGCGACAGTCGGAGTCGAAGGCGACGGGTTCGCGGCCGTCGGCCACCAGTGCGTCGTTGAGCCGGTCCAGCAGTTCCAGCAGCGACATCTCCGGGGTGGCGTCGTCGACCTGGTAGGACTCGTAGCCGCCCGGCGCCGACGTGTCGGCCTGCCGCCAGATCTCCAGCGTGAGCTTCATGCGTAGTTCCTGGTCGCCAACGGCACAGCGGTGAACGTCAGCGCTTCGTCGTGCCGGATCGACGGGCCATCGCCGCGGTATTCCCACGCGGATACGAAGCACCACCGTTCGTCGTCGCGTTGCGCCTCACCGTCGGGCGTTTGGTGCTCGACCCGGAAATGCGCCCCGCAGGATTCGTCGCGATCAAGCGCGTCGACGCACATCAACCGGGCCAGACCGAGGAAATCGGCCACCCGCCCGGCCTTTTCGAGCTCCTGGTTGAATTGCGCACCGTTGCCGGCCACCCGCAGATCCGACCAGAACTCCGCGGTCAGTTCGTCGATCGCAGCAATGGACTCGGTCAGGCCCTGCGCCGACCGGGACACCCCGCACCCGCGGTAGAGGATCTCCCCGAGGCGGCGGTGGAAACGGTCGGGGCCCTGACTGCCGCCGATCGACAGTAGTGCCTCCACCCGGGCGGTGACGTCGGCCAGTGCGGCGGTAACGGCGGGATCGTCGACGGCCGGCGGCTGTGTGCCGAGCAGTCCGGCCAGGTAGTCCGGCACCGAGAACGGCAGGGTGAACCAGCCGTCCACGCAGGCCGACAGCAGCGAGTTGGCGCCCAGTCGGTTGGCGCCGTGGTAGGCCCAGCCTGCCTCACCGGCGACGAAAAGCCCAGGGATGGAAGTCATCTGGTCGAAGTCGCTCCACAACCCGCCCATTGCGAAGTGGGCGCCGGGGGCGATGCGCATCGGAACCGTGTAGGGGTCCTCACCCGTCGCGTCACGGTACATCTCGAACAGGTTGCCGTAACGCTCGGCGATCGTCGCCCGGCCCAGACGCGCCAATGAGTCCCGGAAGTCAAGGTACACACTGTTTTTCAGTGGTCCGACGCCGTGGCCCGACTCGATCTGGGTACGGGCGGCCCGCGACGACACATCCCGCGGCGACAGGTTGCCGAAAGCCGGATACATCCGCTCCAGGTAGTAATCACGTTCGCCATCGGGAATCTCGTTGGGGTTGCGGTCATCCCCGGCCCTGGCCGGCACCCAGATCCGGCCGTCGTTGCGCAGCGACTCGCTCATCAGGATGGTCTTGGACTGCCATTCCGAATTGACCGGCAGCGCCGTCGGATGGAACTGGATGAACGACGGTGAGGCGAACAGCGCCCCGCGCAGGTGCGCGCGCCAAGTCGCCGAAGCGTTGGAATTGCGGGCCAGCGTCGACCGGAAGAACACGTTGCCATATCCACCCGAGGCCAGTACCACGGCGTGGCCGGTGGTGGCGCGCACTTCCCCGGTGACCAGATTGCGGGTGACGATGCCCACGGCGCGGCCGTCGCAGACGATGACGTCGAGCATTTCTGTACGCGTGTGCAGGTTCACTGTCTTGGCGTGGACCTGCCGCAGCAACGCCTGACTGGCCGCTACCTGAAGCTGCTGGCCGGTCTGACCACGGGTGTAGTACGTCCGCGAAACCTGCACGCCGCCGAACGAACGGGTGGCCAGGCTGCCGCCGTACTCGCGGGCGAACGGCGCGCCGATGGCGTTCATGTGGTCGATCACCCGCGCGGATTCCTGCCCGAGCCGGAAACAGTCGACCTCGCGGCCGCGGAAGTCACCGCCTTTGACGGTGTCCTTGACGAACCGGGCGATGCTGTCGTTGTCCACCTTTCGGCCCCGCGCGGCGTTTATGCCGCCCTGCGCGGCCACGCTGTGCGCTCGCCGGGGCGCGTCGTGGAAGGTGAAGCACTCCACGTGGTAGCCGAGTTCGCCCAGTGCGGCGGCGCATCCGGCGCCGGCCAGCCCGGTGCCCACGACGATGACGGTGAACTTGCGCCGATTCAGCGGGCTGACCAGTCGGTAGTCCAGCAGGCGGCGCTCCCAGGCGGTCGCCGGGTCGCCCTCCGGGGCGCCGCTGCACAGGCCCGTCACGGCAGCAGTCCCGTCCACACCGCGACGGGAATGGTCATGTTGCCGACCATGACCGCCAACGCCAACAACCCGCCGGCCGCGACACACACCTGGCGCGTTCGGTGACCGGTGACACCCAGGTCCTGCACGGCCGTCCACAAACCGTGCGCCAGATGCGCGCCGAGAACCGCCATCGCCAGCAGATACAAGATCGCCACCGCAGGGCGCTGGAAGCTGGCGATCAGATTTGCGTAAGCGTGGCCGGGCGTGAACGAGTCACTGCCGGCCGGGCGGGCGCCGACGGTCAGATCGAGGATGTGGAACACGATGAACAGCAGCAGGACCACGCCACTGACCAGCATGGTGCGCGCGGTGAACGAGCGCAGGACCGCGACAATGCCGGCGAGGGACCAGCCCGAGGAAGATCTGGACCGCCGGGCCGGGGTGCCCAGGCCTCTGCGCCGAAATCGGCCGCGGGCCTTGTGGGCTCGACTGGTGAGCAGCACCGCGGCGCCGACATGGGCTATCAGGCAGGCCAGCAGCACCACTCGGAAGATCCACAGCGCACCCTCATACGGCAGCAGCGGTTCGGCCAGCGTACGCAGCCAATGCGCGTAGTCGTCGAAATGCCGAACACCGGTGTAGACCTTGAGGTTTCCGACCATGTGCACGGCGACGAACAGTGCGAACACGATCCCGGTGCCGGCCATGACGAGCTTGAGGGTGCTCGACGACGGCTGCACCTGCCAGTGCCAGCGGCCGTGCGGGCTGGTCGGTCTGCGGGGCACCTCATGACCGGCGTCCGCCGCATCGGCGGCATGGACCGTGGATGTCATAGCTCACCCCCAGGTTCAGCGCCGGTTAGAAACTACTCCGTGTCGTAGGCGCCTGCAGGGGATTCACCCACTGTTCACTTCTTCGGCGGGTCCTGCGATGGATCCTGTTGCGGCAGAAGACCGTCCAGCGCGGCGCCGGTGATCCTGCGAAATGCCCGGCGGGGCCGATTGGCGTCGAGGATCGCGACCTCGAGCGTGGACGCGCCCAGGGCGCGCGGTTCGGCGTTGGCGCCGCTGGCCCGCAGCGCCGAGACCGCCACTGCCACCGCGTCCCCCAACTCGGCGTTCTCCGAGTACGAGTTTTTGAGCGCAACGGCGATCGGCTCGGTGGTACCGCCCATCACGACGAACTGCGGCTCGTCGGCGATGGAGCCGTCGTAGGTGATCCGGTACAGCTCAGGCGGTTTGGATTCGCCGTAGTGCGCGACCTCGGCGACACACAACTCGACCTCGTAGGGCTTGGCCTGTTCGGTAAAGATGGTGCCCAGCGTGTTGGCGTACACGTTGGCCAACTGGCGGCCCGTCACGTCACGGCGGTCGTAGGCGTATCCGCGGGTGTCGGCGAACTGGATACCGCCGCGGCGCAGGTTGTCGAACTCGTTGAACCGGCCGACCGCGGCGAACCCGACCCGGTCGTAGAGTTCGCTGACCTTCTGCAGGGAGCGCGACGGGTTCTCGGCGACGAACAACACACCACCCGCGTAGGCCAGCACCACGACGCTGCGGCCCCGGGCAATGCCCTTTCGCGCGAGCTCGCTGCGCTCACGCATCGCCTGTTCGGGCGAGATGAAATACGGGAAGCTCATTCGTCACCCCGCGGCGCGGCATTGAGCGACGTCGTGTCGTCTGGTCCGAAAGTATCACTGCGCGAACGATTTTGAAGTACCACACGGGCAAGCTCGGCGATCCGCCGCTCGGGCACGTCCTCGGCACCCTCGGCGCCGATGGTCACCGCGGTGGGGTAGATGCCGCGTACCAGATCCGGTCCGCCGGTGGCCGAATCGTCGTCGGCGGCGTCATAGAGGGCCTCGACGGCCACCTGCAGCGCGGATTCGGCGTCGGTGACACGCGCGTACAGCTTCTTCATCGACGACTTGGCGAACAACGATCCCGAGCCCACCGACTGGTAGCCCTCGGCCTCGATGTTCCACCCGCCGGCGGCGTCGAACGACACGATGCGTCCGGCACCCGCCGGATCGGGGTCGTCGAGGTCGTAGCCGACCAGCAGCGGCAGCGCGATGAAACCCTGCAGGGCGGCTCCGAGGTTGCCGCGCACCATGGTGGCCAGGCGGTTGACCTTCCCGCGGAAGCTGAGCGCCACCCCCTCGAGCTTTTCGTAGTGCTCGAGTTCGACCGCGTAGAGCCGGGCGAACTCGACGGCGATCGCCGCGGTGCCCGCGATCCCGGTGGCCGTGTAGTCGTCGGTGATGTACACCTTCTGGACGTCACGGCTGGCGATCATGTTGCCCTGGGTGGCGCGGCGGTCACCAGCGATCAGCACGCCGCCCGGGTACTTCAACGCGACGATCGTGGTGCCGTGCGGCAAATCGTCACCGGGCGAGCCCGACTGACCCGCGGCGGGCAGCAGATGCGGCGCCTGTCGCCGAAGATGATCAGAGAACGACGATGAGTCGTAGTGCGGCGAGGGTGTGGACGTGTGGACCAGGCGATGGTTGTTCGGCCAGGTCACTGGCCGCCCTTTTGGACATACGCCCGCACGAAGTCCTCGGCGTTCTCCTCGAGCACGTCATCGATCTCGTCGAGCAGGTCGTCGGTTTCCTCGGTCAACTTCTCGCGACGCTCCTGACCGCCGGCAGCGCTGGAAGTGAGGTCGTCGTCATCGCCGCCGCCACCGCCACGCTTGGTCTGCTCCTGAGCCATGCCGCCTCCTGTGTAACTGAAGTTCCCCCACCCTACCGGCCAGCGGTCGGAACGCCCGGTGGCACCCTTTCGGTTGGTGGGTTAATTGGTGAGCTGCTCGACCAACTCCACTGCGCTGTCGACTGAGTCCAGCAATGCGCCGACGTGGGCTTTGCTGCCCCGCAGGGGCTCCAGCGTCGGAATCCGAACGAGCGAATCGCCGCCCAGGTCAAAGATCACCGAGTCCCAACTGGCGGCGGCGATGTCGGCCCCGAACCGGCGCAGGCACTCACCGCGGAAATACGCGCGGGTATCGGTCGGCGGGTTCTCCACGGCGTCGATCACCTGTTGCTCGGTGACCAGGCGCCGCATCGAGCCCCGGGCGACCAGACGGTTGTAGAGCCCCTTGTCGAGGCGTACGTCAGAGTACTGCAGGTCGACGAGGTGCAGCCGAGGCGCCGACCAGCTCAGGTTCTCTCGTTGCCGGAACCCGTTGAGCAGGCGGAGCTTGGCCGGCCAGTCCAGGATCTCCGCGCACTCCATCGGGTCGCGTTCCAGCAGATCGAGCACGTTGGCCCAGGTCTCCACGACGTGGCTGGCGCGTGGATCTCGGTCACGGCCGTCCACCAGCTTGGCCACCCGGTCGAGATAGATTCGTTGCAGCGCAAGGCCGGTCAACTCCCGGCCGTCGGCCAGCGCGACGGTGGCCCGCAGACTCGGGTCGCGGCTGATGACGTGCACCGCGTGCACCGGCCGGGCCAACGCCAGGTCGGAGAGGTCCAGACCGTGCTGGGGGCCCTCCTCGATGAGGTCCAGCACCAGTGAGGTGGTGCCGACCTTGAGATAGGTCGACGTCTCGGCGAGGTTGGCGTCACCGATGATGACGTGCAGCCGACGGTATTTGTCGGCGTCGGCGTGCGGCTCGTCGCGGGTGTTGATGATGCCCCGTTTGAGCGTTGTCTCCAGGCCGACCTCGACCTCGATGTAGTCGGCGCGCTGGGACAGCTGGAAGCCCGGTTCGTCGCCGGATGGACCGATCCCGACCCGCCCGGAACCCGTGAAGACCTGGCGCGAGACGAAGAACGGCGTCAGCCCCGCGATGACGGCCGAGAACGGTGTCTGCCGGCTCATCAGGTAGTTCTCGTGCGAGCCGTAGGAAGCGCCCTTGCCGTCGACGT
>CAYLWH010000064.1:20912-25037 GCA_964387245.1 uncultured Mycobacterium sp. | reverse complement strand
TCAAGAGCCAGGTCGGCGCCACCATCACCCACCGCGTGATGGCCAAGCTGTTCGAAGACCGCGGCGTGCAACTCGACCGCACCATGCAGCTCAACGTCGGCGGCAACATGGACTTCCTGAACATGCTCGAGCGCTCCCGGCTGGAGTCCAAGAAGATCTCCAAGACCCAGGCCGTCACCAGCAACCTGCAGCGCGAGTTCAACACCAAGGACGTGCACATCGGCCCGTCCGACCACGTCGGCTGGCTCGACGACCGCAAGTGGGCCTACGTGCGGCTGGAAGGCCGTGCCTTCGGTGACGTGCCGTTGAACCTGGAGTACAAGCTCGAGGTGTGGGACTCGCCGAACTCGGCCGGCGTCATCATCGATGCGGTGCGCGCCGCCAAGATCGCCCTGGACCGCGGCATCGGGGGCCCCGTCGAGGCGGCTTCGGCCTACCTGATGAAGAGCCCGCCGAAGCAGCTGGCCGACGACATCGCCCGCGCCCAGCTGGAAAGCTTCATCGAGGGCTAGTTTCTGCACGATTTGTGGGGTCCTACCCGCGCTCAGCGCCGGTGGGGCTCCACAAGTCGCTGTGGGTAGGGTCGGGTGAATGAGCCCCGCTTCCCCGCACCCCATCCGCATCGGCGTGCAACTGCACCCGCAACACGCCCCCGACTACGCCGACATCCGCGACGCGGTGCGCCGCTGCGAGGACATCGGCGTCGATGTGGTGTTCAACTGGGACCACTTCTTCCCGCTGTACGGCGACCCCGACGGCGCGCACTTCGAGTGCTGGACCATGTTGGGCGCCTGGGCCGAACAGACCTCGCGCATCGAGATCGGCGCATTGGTCACGTGCAACTCCTACCGCAACCCCGAACTGCTCGCCGACATGGCGCGCACCGTCGACCACATCTCCGGCGGACGGTTGATCCTGGGCATCGGCTCCGGGTGGAAAGAGAAGGACTACGACGAGTACGGCTACGAGTTCGGCACCGTCTCAAGCCGCCTGGACGATCTGGCCGCTGCCCTGCCGCGCATCGAGTCGCGGCTGGCCAGGCTCAACCCCGCCCCCACCCGCGCCATCCCGCTGCTGATCGGAGGCCAAGGTGAGCGAAAGACACTGCGGATGGTGGCCGAGCACGCCGACATGTGGCACGGGTTCACCACCGTCGACACCTACCCCCGCAAGGCCGAGGTGCTTGCCCGGCACTGCGCCGCCCTCGGCCGCGACCCGGACACCATCGTGCGGTCGGCCGGTGTGAACGACAGCGGTTTCCGGCGCGGCGAGGGCGCCGGTGCGCTGCTCGCCGACGCCGACGCGTTGGCCGGTCTCGGCGTCACCTTGCTGACCGTCGGGGTCAACGGACCCGACTACGACCTTGCTGCCGCGCAGGAACTGTGCCGATGGCGGGACGGACGTTAGGCATCGGCCTGCGGGTCGGCCGCACCTGCAGGGGTGGCTGTGCGCTGGCCCACGGCCACTCCGTCATCTAACGCGGTTTCTCGCACAGATCCGGTGGTGAATCCCCGCCACCGTCAGATTTCGACGCGACACGGCCTGCGTACCGCGTTAACCCGGTTAGGCTGGCGAACTATGTCCGAAGCCGACGCCGGGTCAGTGACCGCGCCCGAGGTGACCCAGCTCGCCGAGGGTTTGCAGCGCACGCTGTCGAAGCTGTTCTCGGTGCTGCGCCGAGGGGACACCCCCGGCCGCGAGGCCGCCGGCGAACTGACGCTGGCCCAGCTGTCGATCCTGATCACCCTGCTCGACCAGGGTCCCATCCGGATGACCGAACTCGCCGCGCGCGAGCGGGTCCGCACACCGACCACGACGGTCGCGATCCGGCGACTGGAGAAGCTGGGCCTGGTCAAGCGGTCCCGCGATCCGTCGGACCTGCGCGCCGTTCTCGTCGACATCACGCCCAGGGGTCACGCCCAGCATGCCGAGTCCCTGGCGGCCCGGCGCGCGACCCTCGCCGAGAGGCTGCGGCGGCTCAGCCCAGCCGACCTGGAGGTCCTGGTGAACGCGCTGGGTCCGCTGAGCCGGCTGGCCGGCGACTCCGACTAGGTCAACCCAGCCAGTCCAGCACCGCAGCAGCCGTCCACGACTGTTGCATGCTGCCCAGCGGCTCGCCGGTGAACGGCTCGTAGTATTCGGCGAACGTGCCGTCACTGGCCTGGCGAAGTCCCTCACGCCTGAGAATCGAGGAGCGCTCGGCCCAGCCGCGGCGGGCGAACGCCCAGGAGAACAGCCACGTCATCACCGGCCAGACCGGCCCGCGCCAGTATTCGCGCGGCCGGAAATCCCTTGACACCGGTGACGTGGACGGGATCAGCGCGAACTGCAGATCGGGATGACCGCAGAACCGCGGTCCTTCCAGCAGTCGCAACAGGGCACGTTCGGTGTCGTGGGGCAGGCCGCCGCACAGCAGCGGAGCGAACTGCGCGACGGTCTGGGTGGCGATCCACCGCTCCGCGCGAACGTCGTAATCCCTTGCCGCACCGGTCCTTTCATCGGTCGTCTCGATGACCCCGGCGCGGAAGCGGTCGGCCCACCCGTAGAGTTCCCGCACGTCGGCGTGGGGACGTTTGTGGTCCTCGCCGATCTCGGCGAGCACCGAGCACGCCACCGAGAAGATCGCCGAGACGAAGGCGTCCTCTACGGCGAAGCTCATCACTTTCGGCAGAAGTTCGTCGTCGTAGCGGACGGATTTCATCTCCTCCACCAGCCAGAGGTAGCGGTCGTACTCCAAGTCCGACGGCCGCTGGCTGGCGTCGGTGACGATGGTGTTGTCCTCACGCCGGTACTCCGGGACCGCGCCGGGAATCACGTTGGCGTAGGCGCTGTCCCATCGCGGCGAGTTGTCCATTCCGGATTCCCAACCGTGGTACACGGTGATCCGCCCGCGCCCGTTCTGATCTCGCGCCTCGGCGAGCCAACGGTGCCAACGCACCAGGTCGTCCCACCGCCGGTCCAGGAACGCCTCCGCAACCGCCCGCGTGGACCGTCCGCGACCGCGGGCACGATCGAGGATGCGCTGCACCGCGATCGCATGCACCGGTGGTTGGGTGATGCCGGAGGTGTGCCGGGCGCGCGGCGCGTGGCCGGCCAGCGCCGAGCACGCCCAGCGCGCCGGTCCGGGGAAGTACCCGTCGACTCCGCCGGCGAACACGATGTGCGGAATCATCCCGTTACCCCACTGCGCCGACAGCAGCGTGTCGAGTTCGACGACCGCCCGTTCGACGCTCAGCGGTGCCAGGCCAACCGCGACGAACGCCGCATCCCAGCTCCACATGTGCGGGTAGAGCAGCGGAGCGGCAGTGGTCATGGCCCCGAGGTCATTGCCGCGCAGCAGGTAGGCGGCGCGCGCCGCCAACTGCGTCGGCGAAAAGCTGGGATCGGGGGCCACGTCCTCCATTCTGCTGCCACGCCGGGCCACCCGCTCGCCGAGCCGCGCCTCGCTAGGGTTTGCACATGCCCACCGCCATGATCACCGGCGCCGGCGGCGGCTTGGGTGCCGCCATCGCCGACGCGCTGGCCCCTACCCACACGCTGTTTCTGGCGGGCCGCCCATCGGCACGGCTGGACTCGGCCGCGGGCCGCCTCGGTGCCACCACCTGGCCGGTCGATTTCGCCGACCTCGACGCCATCGGCGTGGCCGTCGAGCCGATCGTCGAACTGGACGTACTCGTACACAACGCGGGAGTCGCCTACCCGGGCCGGGTCTGCGAGTCCAGCGTTGCCGAGTGGAAAGCCACCATGACGGTCAATGTCGTTGGTGCCGTGGCACTTACCCTCGCACTGTTGCCCGCGCTGCGGGCCGCCGGCGGGCGCGTCGTATTCATCAACTCGGGCGCCGGCCGGGCACCTTCGCCCGGTCTGGCGTCGTACTCGGCGAGCAAATTCGCGCTTCGGGCATTCGCCGACTCACTGCGGGCCGACGAACCCGCCCTGCGGGTGACCACGGTGTACCCCGGGCGCATCGACACCGGCATGCAGCGCGATCTGGTGGCCTACGAGGGCGGGGAGTACGACGCCGGCCGCTTCCTGACGCCGGCGACGGTGGCGCTGTTCGTCGCACAGGCCGTCAACGCGCCACCGGACGCCGACGTCCGCGAGATCGTCATTCGGCCCGACTGA
>CAYLWH010000064.1:0-20812 GCA_964387245.1 uncultured Mycobacterium sp. | reverse complement strand
CCGCGCTATGGCTATACGACGAGGTTGACGAGCTTGCCGGGCACCACGATGACCTTGCGCGGGGTGGCTCCGGCCAGGAACGCCCGGACCTTCTCGTCGGCCAGCGCCGCGGCCTGCACCGCGTCGGACGCGGCCCCGGCGGGCACTGTGACCTTGCCCCGCACCTTGCCGTTGACCTGCACCGGGAACTCGACGGAGTCCTCGACGAGGTAGGCCGGGTCGGCGACCGGGAACGGCCCGTGCGCCAGCGACGTGTCGTGGCCGAGCCGATTCCACAACTCCTCGGCGAGGTGCGGGGCCAGCGGCGCCAGCATGAGGACCAGCGGTTCGACCGCGGCGCGCGCGGTCACCCCGAACTTCGTCAGGTGGTTGGTGTACTCGATCAGCTTCGCCGCCGCGGTGTTGTTGCGCAGGTGCGCATAGTCGCTCGACACACCGTCGATGGCACGGTGCAAGGCCTTCAACGTCGCGGCGTCCAGGTCGCCGGCGTCTTCCAGGGGAACCCGCACGGCACCGGTCTGCTCGTCGACCACCAGCCGCCACACCCGTTGCAGGAACCGGTAGGCGCCGACGACGTCCTTGGTGGCCCACGGCCGGGAGGCCTCCAGCGGGCCCATCGACATCTCGTACACCCGCAGCGTGTCGGCCCCGTACTCGTCGCAGATCTCGTCGGGCGAGATGGAGTTCTTCAGGCTCTTGCCGATCTTGCCGAACTCCTGGAAGACGTCGGCTTCCCCGTCCGGGCCGGGCAGGTAGAACCTGCCGTCGCGCTCGACGACGTCGTCGGCGGCGACGTAGGCGCCGCGGGCATCGGTGTAGGCGAACGCCTGGATGTAGCCCTGGTTGACCAGCCGACGGTACGGCTCGCGGGACGTCACGTACCCGAGGTCGTAGAGCACCTTGTGCCAGAACCGCGCATACAGCAGATGCAGGACCGCGTGCTCGACGCCGCCCACATAGAGGTCCACCCCGCCCGGGTCTCCCGCCCCGTGCTCGGTCGGTCGCGGGCCCATCCAGTACGCCTCGTTCTCCTTGGCGCAGAACTCCTCCGAGTTGTGCGGGTCGGAGTACCGCAGCTCGTACCACGAACTGCCCGCCCACTGCGGCATCACGTTGGTGTCGCGGGTGTAGGGCCGCAGCCCGTCGCCGAGATCGAGTTCGACCCGCACCCATTCGGTCGCCTTGCCCAGCGGCGGGGACGGCTCGCTGTCGGGGTCGTCGGCATCGAAGAGCACCGGCGAGTAGTCGGGGATGTCGGGAAGTTCCACCGGCAGGGCGGATTCCGGCAGCCCGTGGGCGCGGCCGTCGGCGTCGTAGACGATGGGGAAGGGCTCGCCCCAGTACCGCTGCCGGGCGAACAGCCAGTCCCGCAGCTTGTATTCGATGCGTGCCTGCCCGCGCCCGTCGGCGGTCAGGCGCTCGGTCATGGCCGCCTTGGCCGCGGCGACGTCCATGCCGTCGAGGAATCCCGAGTTCACCAGCACCCCGTCGCCGTCGTAGGCGGCCCGCGGGACATCGCCCCCGGCTTCCCCTTGCTCCCCGGGTCGCTCCGCGCCCGCCCGCCGAACGACTTCCACGATGGGCAGCCCGAACTCGGTGGCGAAATCCCAGTCGCGCTGATCGCCGCTGGGCACCGCCATGATGGCGCCGGTGCCGTACCCGGCCAAGACGTAGTCGGCGATGAAGATCGGAACCTGTTGTCCGTTAGCGGGATTCGTCGCGTAGGAGCCGACGAACACACCGGACTTGGTCTTGTTCTCCTGGCGTTCCAGCTCGGACTTGGCGGCGATCGCCGTGCGGTAGGCGGCGACCGCCGCGGCCGGGGTCGCCGCGCCCGATGTCCACCGTGGGTCGGTACCCTCGGGCCAGGCATCGGCCACCAGTGCGTCGACGCTTTCGTGCTCGGGCGCCAGCACCAGGTAGGTGGCGCCGAACAACGTGTCCGGCCGCGTCGTGAACACCTCGATGTCGCCGGCCGGCGAACCGAACAACGCACTCACGCCGACGGACCTGCCGATCCAGTTGCGCTGTATGGTCTTGACCTTGTCCGGCCAGTCCAGCGCGGCCAGGTCGTCGAGCAACCGGTCCGAGTACGCGGTGATGCGCATCATCCACTGCCGCAACCGCTTCCGGAACACCGGGAAGTTGCCGCGCTCACTGCGCCCGTCGGAGGTGACCTCCTCGTTGGCAAGCACCGTGCCCAACCCGGGGCACCAGTTCACCATCGAATCGGCCCGGTACACCAGGCGGTGGGCATCGATGACGTCCGCGCGTTCACCGGCGTTCAACTCGGACCACGGCTTGCCGTCGAGAGGTCGTACGCCGGATTCGAATTCGGCGACGAGTTCGCCGATCGGGCGCGCCTTGCCGGCTTCGGTGTCGAACCAGGCGTTGTAGATCTGCAGGAATATCCACTGCGTCCACTTGTAGAAGTCGACGTCGGTGGTGGAGAAGGTGCGGCGGGTGTCGTGACCGAGCCCGAGTCGGCACAGCTGTCGTCGGAAGTTGACGATGTTGGCCTCGGTGCGGGTCCGCGGGTGGGTTCCGGTCTGGATCGCGTACTGCTCGGCGGGCAGGCCGAAGGAGTCGAATCCCAGGGCGTGCAGCACGTTGCGGCCCCGCATCCGGAAGTACCGCGCGTACACGTCGGTCGCGATGTAGCCCAGCGGATGGCCGACGTGCAGACCCTCGCCGGAGGGGTAGGGAAACATGTCCTGAACGAACATCTTGTCGGTCGGCACCGTCGACCCGTCCGTCGGCGCCAGCGAACCCACCGGGTTGGGCACATTGAACGTGCCCAGCCGAGCCCAGTTGCCCTGCCAGGTCTCTTCGATGCGCCCCGCCAGTTCCGCGGTGTACCGGAAGGCGGGCGCATCGGTGTCCGGGCCGGTTGCGGTCTGGGATCGGGTCACGTCAGACAGGGTATAAGGGCCGGTCCGCGCCGCCGAACGCGGCGATGCCCGTCACACCGTCGATCGGGTAGGTCTCAATTGCGTTGCAGACCGGTCAGCGCTTGGTCCCAGCTCGATTCCAGCTCGCTTTCGGGACACCGCTTCCGGGCGCGACGCCGATACAGTCGGCGTCTGGCATCCGGTGGTGTGTGCACCGAGGAAGAGCGGATCCGGAGGGACAAGTCGATGTTCAACAACGCCCGTAGCTGGCGGGTCGTGGCGGCCGTGGCCGCGGTAGGCGTCGCCGGCCTGGTGGGAATTTCGGGGACGGCGGCCTCCGCCGAGCCGGGCCTGCCGGCGGACCCGGTACCGGCGCCCGTCACCGTCACCCAGACCGTCACCGTCGCACCCACCGCGGCCCCTGTCGCCACCGCGAACACCGTGACTCCTGGCCCCGCACCCGGTCCGGAAGTTCCCACCACCGTCGTCGCTTCGCCGGCGACGTCCACGCCGGCGACGGCACCGACGCCCACCTTGGTACCCGCCGGCTCGGGCACGCTCACCGACTACTTCCGCGACAAGGGCGTGACCGTGGAGCCGCAGAATCCGCGCGATTTCCGGGCGCTGAGCATCACCCTGCCGATGCCGACGGGATGGACTCAGGTGCCCGACCCGAACGTCCCGGATGCGTTCGCGGTGATCGCCGACCGCGCCGGCGGCGACGGTCTGTACACCTCGAACGCCCAACTGGTGGTCTACAAACTGGTCGGCGAGTTCGATCCCCGAGAGGCCATCACCCACGGCTATGTCGACAGCCAGAAGCAGCCGAACTGGCAGACCACCGATGCGTCGCTGGCCGAGTTCGGCGGCTTCCCGTCGTCGATCATCGAGGGCACCTACCTCCAGAACGACATGTTGCTGAACACGTCACGACGCCATGTCATCGCAACCGTGGGACCCGATCGGTATCTGATCACACTGTCGGTGTCGACCGCGGCCAATCGGGCCGTGGCGGCCGCGAACGCCACCGACGCCATCGTCAACGGCTTCCGCGTCGCCGACCCGGCCGCGGCCGTCGCGACCACCCCGGTCGCACCGGCACCGGCCCCGGCGCTGCCGGCGGCACCCCCACCGGCCAGCTGACCCGACTGCCCGGGGCGGCGCGCCCGTTCTCTCGTACAGTAGGGCCATGCTGATCGCGGGCGTGCTGTGCCTGTGCGCGGCCCTGCTGTGCGCCGCTACCGGACTGCGGTCGCTGGCCCGGCCGCGCGGCACCGATCCCGCCCACCAGGCGATCCGCGCTCTCGCGCCGGTCCAGTTGGCGGCAGCGGTCATGTCGGCGGCCGGGGCCGCGGTCGCGCTGGCCGGCAACGGGCACGGTAGGTGGGTGGTGCTGGTCATCTGCACGCTCGGCGCGGTCGCCACGTTGGCCACCGGAATGTGGCAGGGCGCTCGATTCGCCCTGCGGAGCGCCGAATCGGCACCCGCCGAATGCGCCGGCGGCTGCGCGGCCTGCCCGCTGTCCTGTCACTGAACCGCTGGAAGGGGCCGCAGTGCCTGGCGAGCAACCACATGGCTTTCCCCCCGCCAGACCGGGCGCCGTGCACGTCAAGGACGTCGGCCGACTGCTGCTGCGCTGCGATGACCGCCCCGGTCTCGTCGCCGCGGTAAGTGCGTTTCTCGCACGTGCGGGTGCCAACATCATCTCGCTCGACCAACATGCGACCGCGCAGTCCGGTGGAACGTTCATGCAGCGCACCATCTTTCACATGCCCGGGCTCACCGCCGCACGCGACGCGCTCGAGTCCGACTTCAACGCCGAGGTCGCCGTGCGGTTCGCGATGGATTTCCGGCTCACCGAGGCCGGACAGCCCAAACGGGTCGCGATCCTGGCATCGCGGGAAGACCACTGCCTGCTGGACTTGCTGTGGCGCAACCGGCGTGGCGAGCTGGACATGTCGGTGGTGATGGTGATCTCCAACCACCCGGATCTGGCCGATCAGGTCAGGCCGTTCGGCGTCCCGTTCCTGCACGTCCCGTCTCGTCGGGAGATCCGTCCCGAAGCCGAGACCCGCCAGCTCGAAATGCTCCGCGGCAACGTCGACCTGGTGGTGCTCGCGCGCTACATGCAGATCCTCAGCGGCGCGTTCATCGAGGCGGTGGGCTGTCCGCTGATCAACATCCACCACTCGTTCCTGCCCGCCTTCGTCGGTGAGGCGCCGTACCGCAAGGCCAGGGAACGCGGCGTCAAACTCATTGGCGCCACCGCGCATTACGTCACCGAGAAACTCGACGACGGCCCGATCATCGAGCAGGACGTGGTGCGGGTGGACCACCGACACGATGTCAACGACCTGAGGCGGTTGGGTGCAGACGTCGAACGAGTGGTACTCGCGCGGGCGGTGCTGTGGCACTGCGAGGACCGCGTCGTGCGCTACGGCAACCAGACCATCGTCTTCTAGCGCGGTGCTAGTTGCGGCTGACGTCGATCGGGTGGGTGGCCAACATCGCAAGCGGCATCGGCTGGCGCCGGAGGATCCGGGCCCACAGGTCCACCCGCTGCTCGATGAGCACGTCGGCGGGCAGCGCCGACAGGACGATCCAGTCATCGCGCTCGATCTCTCCTTCGAGCTGACCGATGGTCCAGCCCGAATAGCCCGCGAAAATGCGGATGCCCTCGAGAGCCGGCGCCAGGAGATCGGGGTCGGCGTCGAGGTCGACCATCACCAGCCGGCCCGAGACGTGCCGCAATCCGCGCAGACCCCGCGTGTCGATGCCGGGCCGCAAGGCGCCCAGGCACAGTGCCGCATCGCGTTTCACCGGACCCCCGATGAACATCGTCTTCGGTTTGGCCGCCAGCTTGGCCCATTGCGGCAATACGTTGTAAACCGCTGTCTCACTGGGCCGGTTCAGAACCACCCCCAGCGTCCCGCCGTCGTTGTGCTCGACCACATAGATCACGCTGCGCCGGAAGGTGGGCTCCAGCAGATCGGTGTTGGCGAGGAGAAGCGAACCCGCACGCACGCGGTTCGCCGCGGGTGCGATGAAGTCCTCGGGGTCCTCGTACTGGGCCACCCGTCCATCATGACACTCCGCGGCAGGATATTTGTACTGTGGATTCGGGCTCTTGATTCAGCGTCGGGTGCTCGGCACGTCCCGGAACCAAGGAAGTGATCGGTGTGGTCGACGCACGCGCGTCCGCGGCCCTGTGGCAGTCGGTGCACAGCCTGCCGCAATTCCGCCGGCTGCTGGAATTGCGGCTTGTCAGCCAGTTCGGCGACGGCCTGTTTCAGGCCGGACTGGCCGGGGCGTTGCTGTTCAACCCGGACCGGGCGGCCGACCCGTGGGCCATCGCGGGTGCGTTCGCGGTGCTGTTCCTGCCGTATTCATTGCTCGGCCCGTTCGCCGGCGCGCTGCTCGACCGGTGGGACCGGCGCTGGGTGCTCGTCGGCGCCAGCCTGGGCAAGCTGGTGCTGGTGTTGGGGGTGTCGGCGCTGCTGGCGGTGGGTGCCAGCGATCTCGCGGTGCTGTGCGGCGCACTGATCGTCAACGGGTTCTCGCGGTTCGTGCTGTCAGGTCTGTCGGCCGCACTGCCACACGTCGTGCCGCGCGAACAGGTGGTGACGATGAACTCGGTGGCCGTGGCCGGCGGCGCGGCGGCCGCGGTCATCGGCGCCAACTTCATGCTGCTGCCGCGCGTGCTGTTCGGTGCCGACGACGCGGGATCAGCGGCGATCATCCTGCTGGTGGTACTCCCGGTGACGCTGGCGCTGGTCTTCGCGTTACGGTTCCCACCGCGCGTGCTCGGACCCGACGACACCGGCCACGCGATCCACGGTTCGGTGTTCTACACGGTGTCGACCGGTTGGGTACACGGTGTGCGGGCGGTGTTCGCGTTGCCGACGGTGGCCGGGACACTCGCGGGTCTGGCCGCCCACCGCATGGTGCTCGGCATCAACACCCTGCTGGTCCTCGTGATCGTGCGGCACACCGACACCCCGACGGTCGCGGTGACCGGGTTGGGCTCGACGGCGCTTTTCGTGGGGGCCATCTGGGCCGGCGCGTTTCTGGCGATCGCGGTCACCCCCGCAGCCATGCGACGTTTCGACCGGTACGCGACCGTCAATGCCGCGCTGGCGATAGCGGCCGTCGTCCAACTGGGCGCGGCGGGTCTGCATCTGCCGGTGATGGTGCTGTGCGGATTCCTGGTCGGTGCGGCGGGTCAGGTGGTGAAACTGTGCGTCGACTCGGCCATGCAGCTCGATGTCGACGACGCACGTCGCGGTCACGCCTTCGCGGTTCAGGACTCGCTGTTCTGGCTGGCCTTCGTAGCTGCGGTGGCCGCGTCCGCCGCGGTGGTTCCCGCCACCGGGCACGCGCCGTCGCTGGTGGTTGCCGGCGCGGTGATCTATCTGGCCGGACTTGCCGTACACGCCGTCGTCGCCCGGCGGGCACCGGCCCCGGATTAAGCTCCTCGGATGGGCGCAGCCGAACAGGTCGTCGACGATCTCCGCGCCGAAAGCGACGACCTCGACACGCTCGTGGCCACCCTGCCGGACACCGGCTGGGCGACAGCCACGCCGGCGCCGGGCTGGACCATCGCCCACCAGATCGCGCACCTGCTGTGGACGGATCGGGTGGCGCTCGTCTCCCTCACCGACGAGTCCGGCTTCGCCGAGGTCCTCGCCGCCGCCGCGGCCAATCCGACCCGATTCGTCGACGAGGGCGCCGAAGAGTTGTGCGCCGCCGCGCCGTCCCGTCTGCTGGCCGACTGGCGGTCCACCCGCCGCCGACTGCACGACGCTTTGTGCGCGGTTGCCGACGGACGAAAGCTGCCGTGGTTCGGGCCGCCGATGAGCGCCGCGTCCATGGCCACCGCCCGGTTGATGGAGACCTGGGCGCATGGCCTGGACGTCGCGGATGCGCTCGGGGTGCGTCGGGCCGCCACCGCACGCCTGCGCTCGATCGCCCACATCGGTGTGCGCACTCGCGACTACGCGTTCGTCGTCAACAGCCTTCCGCCGCCGACCGAGCCGTTCCGTGTGGAACTCGTCGCGCCCGATGGCGGTCGGTGGTCCTGGGGTCCAGAGGACGCGGTCCAGCGGGTGACCGGCTCGGCCGAGGATTTCTGCGCGCTGGTAACCCGGCGCCGGCCGCTGGCCGCCCTGGACGTCGCCGCCGACGGCGCCGATGCGCAGCGCTGGCTGGGAATCGCCCAGGCGTTCGCGGGCCCGCCCGGCGCGGGGCGCTGAGCGCTTGCGCGAAGAGAGCCCGCGCCATCAACACCGCGCGGGGCGCCGAGTGGTGGGTTGTTCCCGCCCTTACCCGCGAAACGCGTACAACAAGGCACCTCTCGGCGCGCGTCAGACCCGAGCCGCGTCGTCGGCGGCGCCGTCACCGTCCGTGTCGACGAGCTTGACGTCCCAGCGGCCGTCCCGGTCGGTGTCGACGTAACCGACCGATCCGTCTTGGGCGATCACCCGGTCCGCAAGACCATCGGCGTCGGTGTCGACGAGGTGGTCGTCGACGGCGCCGTCACCGTCGAAGTCCACCAGCGGACCGCCGGTCTGCTGGAGACCACCGAGCGCGTACCACCGCAATCCGGACCCGGTGCCCTGGCGGACCGCCGCGACGGCCCAGGTTCCCGTCCCGTCGTCGGAGAACCAACGCTCCTGCGCACCGCCGAGATCGAGGACGGCGCGCTCGGCCACGCCGTCACCGTCGAGATCGGCCAGCGCGTCATCGACCAGCCCGTCGCCGTCGAAGTCCAGGCCGACCCCGTCGAGCAGGCCGTCCCCGTCGACGTCCACGTCGGGCGGCCCGCTCCACACCGTCGCGGCGCCGTCGTCGCCCAGGCAGTAGTCCATACCTGTCAGACGGACCGGTCGCCCCGGGCGTTCCACCACGACACCAACTCGGCCCGGGCTTCGTCGGTGGACAACGGGCCGCGGTCAAGGCGCAGTTCCTTGAGGTACCGCCACGCCTCCCCCACTTCGGGACCGGCGGGGATGTCCAGCAGCCGCATGATCTCGTTGCCGTCGAGATCCGGTCGTACCCGAGCGAGGTCCTCCCGGGCGGCCAGGTCGGCGATTCGTGCTTCCAGCTGGTCGTAATTGGCCTGCAACCGGGCGGCGCGGCGCTTGTTGCGGGTGGTGCAGTCGGCGCGCACCAGTTTGTGCAGCCGGGGCAACAGCGCCCCCGCATCCGTCACGTAGCGCCGGACAGCCGCGTCGGTCCAGCGCCCGTCGCCGTAGCCGTGGAACCTCAGATGCAGGTACACCAGCTGCGACACCTCGTCGACCAGTTGTTTGGAGTACTTCAGCGCGCGCATCCGGTGGCGGGCCATCTTGGCCCCGACCACTTCGTGGTGGTGAAAGCTCACCCCGCCGTCGGGTTCGTGACGGCGGGTCGCCGGCTTGCCGATGTCGTGCAGCAGCGCCGCCCACCGCAGTACCAGGTCGGGAGGACCCGAGGGCTCCTCCAATTCGATGGCCTGGCGCAGCACCGTCAACGAGTGCTGATAGACGTCCTTGTGCTGATGGTGCTCGTCGATCGCCATCCGCATGGCCCCGACCTCCGGCAGCACCTGCTCACCGAGACCGGTTTGCACCATCAGGTCGATGCCCGCGGCCGGGTCGGCGCCCAGCATCAGCTTGTCGAGTTCGGCCGCGACCCGTTCGGAAGTGATGCGGGCCAGCTGCGGTGCCATCTCCTCGATGGCGGTCCGGACCCGCGGCGCCAACGTGAAGCCGAGCTGTGAAACGAACCGCGCCGCCCGCAGCATTCGCAGTGGGTCGTCACCGAACGACACCTCCGGGGCGGACGGGGTGTCGAGCACCCCGTCGCGCAAAGCCGTCACCCCGCCGAGCGGGTCGAGAAACTCGCCCAGGCCGGCGGCCGTGACCCGCACGGCCATCGCGTTGGCGGTGAAGTCCCGGCGCACCAGATCGTCTTCGAGCCGGTCGCCGAAGCGCACCTCTGGATTGCGCGACACCTGATCGTAGGTGTCGGCGCGAAAGGTGGTGATCTCGATGCGATAGGGGCCCCGGGTCACGCCGACGGTACCGAACTCGATACCGGTGTCCCACAGCGCGTCAGCCCAGGGTCGAAGGAGTTCCCGCAGGTCCTCGGGCCGCACATCCGTAGTGAAGTCCAGGTCCGGGCTTACCCGCCCGAGCACGGCGTCGCGCACACTGCCCCCGACCAGATACAGCTCGTGGCCTGCGGCGTCGAACCGGGCACCCAGGCTGGCGAGCACCTCGCCGTGCCGGTTCAGCGCGACGGCCGCACGCGCCAGCAGCGGGGCGTCGAGCGCGGAATCGCCCTCGGAACCGGATTCAGGCACGTTCGGTGAGCCTAGTGCGCGGGCCCGGGTGAAGCGAATGGTCCCAGCACCCGGCGCAGTACCGGCGAGTGGGAACGTGAATGGCTCCGGGCGCCAACTACTATCGCTGAAATGTCCGACGGCGAACAGGCCAGACCCCGACGGCGCCGCGCCCGGCGTCCTCGTGGCCGGCGCGCCGCCGCACCGGCGCAGGAAACGGATTCCGCCACCGAGGGCATCCCGCCCGCCGAACCGGACTCCCCCGAGGCGCAGACAGGGCGCCCGACCCCGGCCGCCGCCCAATCGCAGCGGCCCCGGTCCGTTCCCGGCCGGCTGCGCACCGTGCACGAGACATCCGCGGGAGGGTTGGTCATCGACGGGATCGACGGCCCGCACGAACACCAGGTGGCCGCGTTGATCGGCCGGGTGGACCGGCGCGGTCGCATGCTGTGGTCATTGCCCAAAGGCCACATCGAGCAGGGTGAGACCGCCGAACAGACAGCGATCCGCGAGGTGGCCGAGGAGACCGGGATCGAAGGCAAGGTGCTCGCCGCGCTGGGCAGCATCGACTACTGGTTCGTCACCGAAGGGCGACGGGTGCACAAGACGGTCCACCACTACCTGTTGCGGTTCTCCGGCGGAGAACTGTCCGACGAGGACGTCGAGGTCAGCGAAGTGGCGTGGGTGCCGCTGCACGAACTGCCCTCCCGGCTGGCGTACGCCGACGAACGCCGTCTCGCCGAGGTCGCCGGCGAACTCATCCGCAAGCTCCAGACCGACGGGCCCGCTGCACTGCCGCCGCTGCCGCGTACCGCCCCGCGCCGGCGACCGCAGACCCATTCGCACACCCGCAACCATCGTCTCGACGGTCCGGCGTCCGGCCGGACGAACGGTTGCGGGCCGGCACCGTGACACCGCGGCGGCACCGGGTGTCCCCGGTTCCGCGCATCGCTGCCGTGCTCGCGCTGATCGCGGTTTCCCTGCTACCCGCCGCGCTGCCGCGGGCCGTCGCCGGCGACGACACCCGCTTCATCTCGGTGCGGATCGCTAGCGTCACACCCGATCTCGTGACCACCGGCAGCGATCCGGTCGTCACGGTCATCGGCAGCGTGAACAACATCGGCGACCGCCCGGTGCGCGACGTCGTCGCCCGCCTCGAACGCGCGCCACGGATCACCACCTCTGCGCAGCTTCGTACCGATCTGGACCATGGAACGTCGCAATATCAGCCGGTCGGAGAATTCCTGCAGGTGTCCGGCGAACTGCAACGCGGCCAGAGCGCCGGTTTCACGTTCTCCTACCCACTGCGGTCCGACGGCGGGGCTGCGGTCGGCATCGACGCACCCGGCATCTACCCGCTCCTGGTCAACGTCAACGGCACCCCCGACTACGGGGCGCCCGCCCGCCTCGACAACGCCCGCTTCTTGCTGCCCGTACTGGGACTGCCGGCGCAGAACCCCGACACGGAAGCCCCGCTCGACACCGTCGTCGCCCCCGACACCGCCAGACCCGTCCTGATCACCATGCTCTGGCCGCTGGCCGACCGCCCACGACTGGCGCCGGGTGTGCCCGGCGGCACCACGCCGGTGCGGCTGATGGACGACACGCTGGCAACCTCGCTGGCCGTCGGCGGGCGGCTGGACACGCTGCTGGGCGCCGCCGAGTTCGCGACCAGCCCGGCCGTCGATCCCGACGGCGAGGTGACGCGGGCGCTGTGCCTGGCCGTCGACCCCGACCTCCTGATCACGGTCAATGCGATGACGGCGGGCTACACCGTCTCCGACTCCGCCGACGGGCTCGGCGCCGCCAGTCACCCGGGCGTCGGCCAGGCCGCTGCGACGGCCTGGCTGGGACGGTTGCGGGCGCTGGCGGGACGTGTGTGTGTAGCCGCGACGCCCTATGCGCAGGCGGACCTGGATGCCCTGCAGCGTGTCGAGGACGCCGAGTTGGCGGCGTTCACCCTCCACGGCGCCACCGACCTCGTCGAACAGGTCCTGGGCGTGCCCGTCACGCGCGGTGCCACCCTGGTGGGCGACGGTTCGCTCAACGATCGCGTCGTCGCCCTGCTCGACTCGCAGGGTGGCACGGTCGCGATCGCCGCCGCCGACGTCGCGGCCGAAACCAGCGACAGTGGGTCTCCGACGACGGCCGACCCCGCCCCGCGACGGCTGTCGCCTCAGCTGGTGGCCGCGCCGTTCGACCCCAGCGTTGGAGCCGCCCTGGCCGCCGCCGGCACCGACCCGGTGACGCCGTCGTACTTGGACAGCTCCCTCAAGGTGCCGTTGGGCCACGCCTCGGCGACCGCGCGGCGCCAGAATGCAGTGTCGGCCATGCTGTGGCAGGCACTGGACCCCGGTGTCGAACCCCGCACTCAGATCCTGCTGCCGCCGCTGGTGTGGAACCTGCAGCCCGACGAGGCCCGGGCGGTGCTGACGGCGTTCGCTTCCGCCATCCGGGCCGGCCTTGCCGTGCCGCGGCCACTGGAGGCCGTCATCGCCGACACCGCGGCCGATCCGCAGCCGGCGCAGCCGGTCAGCGCCGCCGCCAACCAGGACACCCCGGGACGATTCGATGCAGACGCGGTCCGCCGGATTGCCGTTGACGCCGCACGGCTGCGGGGTCTGACCGCGGCGCTGACCACCAACCAGCAGACCGGACTCACCGGCCGGCAGTACCTGGCGCCGCTGCGCGAGGACCTGCTGCGGGCCATCAGCCAGGCCGGTCCGGCCGCCACCCGCGGCGCGGTGGCGGGGCCGCGGCTGGACGTGGTGACCAGGACCATCGACGACCTGTTCGGCGCGGTCACCATCGTGAACCCCGGCGGCTCCTACACCCTGGCCACCGAGCACAGCCCACTGCCGCTGGCATTGCGCAACGACCTGGCGGTACCCATCCGGGTGCGCCTGCAGGTCGACGCGCCGCCCGGAATGACCGTCACCGATGTCGGCGAACAGGAACTGCCGCCGGGCTTTCTGCCGTTGCGCGTGCCGATCGAAGTGCGTTTCACCCAGCGCGTCGCGGTCGATGTCGCCCTTCGTACCCCGGACGGGTTGTCGCTCGGGGAGCCGGTCCGGTTGTCCGTACATTCCAACGCCTACGGTCGGGTGCTGTTCTTGATCACCCTGGCCGCCGGGGCGGTCCTGGTCACGTTGACCGGGCGTCGGCTGTGGCACCGGTTCCGTGGTCAGCCCGACCCGGCCGACCTGGACCGTCCGAAACGGCAACGCCGGTGAGCGCGGGCCCCACCGAGCCGTCGCAGCGCATCGAGCTGACCGACTCCGAGGTGGTGTCGCGGTCCTGGGGTATGGCGTTCGCCACCCTGATCAGCCGGATCACCGGCTTCTTCCGGATCCAGTGGCTGGCCCTGCTGCTCGGTGCCCCGATAGCCAGTGCTTTCACCGTCGCCAATCAACTGCCCAACCTGGTGGCCGCCCTGGTCCTCGAGGCCACCTTCACCGCGGTTTTCGTGCCGGTGCTCGCGCGCGCCGAGCGGGATGACCCTGACGGCGGCGCGGCCTTCGTACGCCGGCTGTTCACGCTGGCCAGCACGCTGCTGGCGGTGACGACCGTGCTGTCGGTCGTCGCGGCACCGCTGCTGGTCCGGCTGATGCTCGGCGACCACCCGAAGGTCAACGCGCCGCTGACCATCGCGTTCGCCTACCTGCTGCTGCCGCAGGTCATCTTCTACGGCCTCACGTCGGTGTTCATGGCGATCCTGAACACCCGCAACCACTTCGCCGCACCGGCGTGGGCGCCCGTGGTCAACAACGTGGTCGCCATTGCCACCCTCGGTCTGTTCGTCGTCGCGCCCGGGAACCTTTCGGTGGATCCCGTCGAAATGGGCAACCCCAAACTGCTGGTGCTGGGAATCGGCACCACGCTGGGCGTGGTGGCACAGGCGGCGGTCCTGCTGGTCGCCGTCCGGCGCGAGAAGGTCAGCCTGCGCCCGCTGTGGGGCATCGACGACCGCCTCAAACGCTTCGGCGGGATGGCCGCGGCCATGGTTCTCTACGTTCTGATCAGTCAGTTCGGCCTGGTCGTCGGCAACCAGATCGCCAGCGGCGCGGCCGCGTCCGGGCCGGCGATCTACAACCTCACCTGGCTGCTCCTCCAGGTGCCGTTCGGCATGATCGGCGTGACCGTGCTGACCGTCGTGATGCCCCGGCTGAGCCGCAACGCTGCTGCGGACGACCCCGACGCGGTGCTTGCCGACCTGTCCCTGGCTACCCGGCTGACCATGATCACCCTGATCCCGATCGTCGCCTTCATGACCGTGGCCGGCCCGGCGATCGGCAGCGCACTCTTCGCCTACGGCAAGTTCGGCGATGTCGACGCCCACTACCTCGGCGTCTCGATCGCGCTGTCGGCGTTCACGTTGATTCCCTACGCCCTGGTCCTGCTGCAACTGCGGGTGTTCTATGCGCGCGAACAGCCGTGGACGCCGATCCTCATCATCATCGTTATCACCGCGGTCAAGATCGCCGCGTCGCTGGCGGCGCCGCACGTCACCGACGATCCGGAACTGGTCGCGGGCTTCCTCGGCACTGCCAACGGCCTGGGCTTCCTGGTCGGGGCGATCCTCGGCTACTGGCTGCTGCGACGCACGCTGCGCCCGGGCGGCGGGCACCTGGTCGACCTGGCCGTGGTACGCACCGTCCTGGTCACCGTCACGGCTTCGCTGCTGGCGGCGCTGATCGGCTACCTGGCCGACCAACTGCTCGAGCTCGACGGGCTGACCGAGAACGGCGGCGGCACCGGCTCATTGCTGCGGCTGCTGATTCTCGGGGTGATCATGGCGCCGATCATCGCCTCGATCATGTTGGCGGCGCGGGTGCCCGAAGCTGCGGCAGCATCGGCCGCGATCTGGCGCCGCCTCGGCCGTGGCAAACCGGTCGCCGTGGCCGCAACCGGCACGACCGACTCACCCACCACCGGCGTTGCGGTCACGTACCCTGTGCCCAGGAAACTCCCTGTACAGATGGCCGGCGGGCCCACGCGGAAAGGACCGGCGGTGACCGACGAACACTCGGGCGGCAGCCCGTCGCCGGACGCGACCACCAGAGTTCCACGCCCGGTCGCCGGCGATTCCGCCGCCACCGCGGTATCGTCAGCCGATTCTCCGACCGTGGTCCACCTTCCCGGCTCGGGGTACGGTGCACAACTGATCCCCGGTGCCAGCATCGCGGGCGGGCGGTACCGCTTACTGGTTTTCCACGGCGGCCCCCCGGCGCTGCAGTTCTGGCAGGCGCTCGACACCGCGCTGGACCGCCAAGTCGCGCTCACATTCGTCGACCCCGACGGCAAGCTGCCCGCTGGTCAGGTGCGCGAGATCCTGACAGACACCTCACGGCTGAGCGGCATCGACCGGCCCGGCATCGCGCGTGTGCTCGACGTCGCCCACACCGGTTCCGGCGGGCTCGTGGTCTCCGAGTGGATTCGCGGTGGCTCCCTGCAGGAGGTCGCCGAGACGGGGCCGTCACCGATCGGCGGGGCCCGCGCCATCCAGTCGCTGGCCGCCGCGGCCGGAGCCGCGCATGAGGCGGGTGTGGCACTATCGGTGGACCACCCCAGCCGGATCCGGGTCAGCATCGACGGCGACGTCGCGCTGGCATTTCCCGCGACCTTGCCCGACGCCACCCCGGAAGACGACATCCGGGGCATCGGCGCCGCGCTCTACGCTCTGTTGATCAACCGGTGGCCGCTGCGCGAGGTCGGCGTACCCAGCCGGATGCAACCGGCGGCGCTCGATGTGGCCGGCCAGCCCGTAGAGCCGCGCGCGGTCGACCGCAGCATCCCGTTTCAGATCTCGGCGGCCGCGGTCCGTTCGGTCCAGGACGGCGGCGGTATCCGCACCGCTGCGACGATGCTCCACCTGCTGCAGCAGGCGACTGCGGTGGCTGACCGCACCGAGCAGATCGAACCGGTGGACCGGTCGGACCAGCAGGCCGGCTCGCCAATTGCAGCCGATGCGGAGACCGAGGCGATTCGACTGGCACGCCGACGCCGCGGCCTGCTGGTCGGTCTGGGTGTGGCCGCCGCGATCATCGCGGTCGCACTGATCCTGCTGGCCTCGGTGTTGGGCAATATCTTCGGCGACGTCGGCGGCGACGGCGGTATCGACGCCGACCAACTGGGCCTCAATCCGTCGATCGGCACCTCCGGCACCTCGGGGGGCACCGGGGGCACCGGGGGGATCGTCAAACCCGTTCGCGCCACGGTGTTTTCGCCGGCCGGCGGTGCCGACGCGCCCGCCCTCGCCGGTCTGGCCATCGACGGGAAGACCACCACCATGTGGCCGACCGACACCTATTCGAATCCGGTGCCGTTTCCCGACTTCAAGAACGGGGTCGGACTCATGCTCGCGCTGCCCGAGCCCACGAAGATCGGATTCGTCGACGTGGGTGTCACCAGCACGGGTACCCAGATCCAGATCCGAGCGGCCGACAGCGCCGATCCGGCGACGCTGGAGGACACCGCCGCGCTGACGCGGCCGACCTCTGTGCGGCCTGGCAACAACACCATCAAAGTCGACGCCGCCGCACCGACCTCCTACGTGCTGGTGTGGATCTCGACGATGGGCAACGTCGACGGCAAGAGCCGCACCGACATCACCGAGATCACCGTGCACGCCGCGTCCTGACGGTTCTCCACAGCGGCCGAAGCGGCGAAGTGACCGCGCCGCGCTACGCCGATACCGTTCGCCCGTGCCCAGTTCAGAAGCGATGCAGCGCAGTGACGCCGACCTGTTGGCCGCGCACGTTGCCGGTGACCGGTACGCGTTCGAGGAACTGTTCCGGCGACATCACAACCGGTTGCGCCGGCTCGCCCGCACCCGGTGCCGGTGCCCCGAGGACGCCGCCGATGCGCTGCAGGAGGCCATGCTGGCCGCGCACCGTAGCGCGGGTACCTTTCGCCATCACGCGGCAGTGGGCAGCTGGTTACACCGCATCGTGCTCAACGCCTGCACTGACCGGCTACGCCACAACAGAATCCACGACACGGTCGCGCTGGAGTCCGGTCCGGACCCGATCGTCGACCGCGGTGCGCAGCTCGACACCGTACTGGAGGTGCGCCGTGCGCTGGCGCAGTTGCCACCACACCAGCGGGCGGTCATCCGCGCGGTGGACATGCAGGGCTACTCGGTCGCCGACGCGGCCCGGATGCTCGGGATTCCGGAAGGCACCGTCAAGAGCCGGGCCGCCCGCGGCCGGGCAAGGCTGGCGGCCGCGCTCGGAATCGGAGGCCGCCCGGCCACGCACCCGGCGGACTGCGCATGACGCACACTGACCTGGTGGACTCCGCCCCCGACGACGCCCCGCACGCCCGGCGCGGGCCGACGCACGCGTCGCGACCGCGGGCGAACTCGGCGCGGCGGGGCGCGGCAACCGTGGGCATACTCGCGGCGGTCGTGGCCGCGGCGATCGGCACTGTCGCACTGCTACGGTCGCCACCCGGCGGATCGAACGCCCCCACACCGGCCCGCAAGATCACCGTCACCGCTCCGGTGATCCCGCTGGACGGCCCGGAACTCCGCCGCCTGCTCGACCGCCCGCCCGACTTCGGCCCGCTGGCGGAACCTGGCCGCCGGGCATCGTGCCTGGCCGGGCTCGGCTACCCCGCGGCGGGGCCAGTTCTCGGCGCGCGACAGATCCAGCTGGCCGGCCGGCAGGCTGTGGTTCTGGTGCTGCCCGCCGAAGATCCGGCGGATCTGGTGGTCGTGGCGGTTCCTGGCGGCTGCAGCGCGGCGCACACCGGCCTGCTGAGCGACACCACCGTGCGCCGGCCCTGATCCCGAAAACGCACGCCACGTCGGAACCGGGAACAGCCCGTCCTACTCTTGTGTTCGTACTCCGTGCCAGCTCACGCCAGAAAGGCCCGCATGACCGACAGCATCCACGACGTCATCGTCATCGGCTCCGGGCCTGCCGGATACACCGCCGCCATCTACACCGCCCGCGCGCAGCTGTCCCCGGTGGTCTTCGAGGGAACATCCTTCGGCGGCGCCCTGATGACCACGACCGAGGTCGAGAACTATCCCGGCTTCCGGGAAGGCATCCTGGGCCCCGTCCTGATGGAGGAGATGCGCGAACAGGCTCTTCGTTTCGGTGCGGACCTGCGGATGGAGGATGTCGATGCGGTGTCCCTCCAAGGGTCGGTCAAGACAGTCACCACGTCGGGCGGTGAGGTCTACCGCGCCAGAGCGGTGATCCTGGCGATGGGCGCCGCCGCCCGCTATCTGGGCGTTCCCGGCGAAGAGGAACTGTTGGGTCGCGGGGTCAGTTCCTGCGCCACCTGCGACGGGTTCTTCTTCAAGGACCAGGACATCGCGGTGATCGGCGGCGGCGACTCCGCGATGGAGGAGGCGACCTTCCTGACCAAGTTCGCGCGCAGCGTCACCATCGTGCACCGCCGCGACGAGTTCCGTGCCTCTCGGATCATGCTGGAACGTGCCCGTGCCAACGAGAAGATCGCCTTCATCACCAACGCCGATGTGCTCAGCGTGGAAGGCGAAGGCACCGTTTCCGGCTTGCGACTGGTCGACAAGATGACGGGCGAACGGTCACTGCTGGCGGTCACCGGCATGTTCGTCGCCATCGGCCACGATCCCCGCTCCGAGTTGGTGCGAGGCGTCGTCGACCTGGACGACGCCGGCTATGTGCTGGTTCGCGGACGCTCGACCCACACCTCGGTCGAGGGCGTCTTCGCCTCGGGCGACCTCGTCGACCACACCTATCGGCAGGCCATCACCGCCGCAGGCAGCGGTTGTGCCGCGGCCATCGACGCCGAACGCTGGCTCGCCGAGGCGGCCCATCCCACCGACAGCAGCGACACCGATCTGATTGGAGCCCGGCAATGAGCACCACCGAGGACAGCGCCACCGTGACCGTCTCCGACGACTCCTTCGCCGAGGACGTACTCAACAGCAGTGATCCCGTGCTGGTCGACTTCTGGGCGACCTGGTGCGGACCGTGCCGAATGGTGGCGCCGGTGCTCGAAGAGATCGCCACCGAGCAGGCCGGCCGCCTGCGGGTCGCCAAGCTCGACGTGGATGCCAATCCGGCAACCGCGCGCAACTTCCAGGTCGTGTCGATCCCGACGTTGATCCTGTTCAAGGGTGGTGAGCCGGTGAAACGGATCGTCGGGGCAAAGGGCAAAGCGGCCCTGCTGCGGGAGCTCTCCGACGTCGTTGGCTGACGTCGACGGTCGATCCGGATTCCGCGCCACGCGCGCCTGGCGTTTTCCTGAATCGGCGACGCGTCTGCGACAATGCAGCCAGTCTGTCTTGCCGATTCCGGGGTGTTCCGACGCCGCCGACCACCGTGAGTGAAGGATCCGCCATGCCGAATCGACACCGCGAGGAGGCCGGAGACGCACTGCGTCTCGGTGCCCGCGGTGCGGCCGTCGCCGAGATCCGGGTGGCGCTCGCGTCTCTGGGCCTGGTCGAGAACCCCGACGCCGAACTCACCACCGGCCGGCACATCGCGCTGGATTTCTTCGATGCCGATCTCGACCATGCGGTGCGGGCTTTCCAGCAGCAGCGGGGGCTGCTCGTCGACGGCGTGGTGGGTGAGGCGACGTACCGCGCCCTCAAGGAGGCGTCCTACCGCCTCGGTGCCCGGACCCTCAACCACCAGTTCGGTGCGCCGATGTACGGCGACGACGTCGCCACCTTGCAGGCACGGTTGCAGGACCTCGGCTTCTACACCGATATGGTCGACGGCCATTTCGGGCTGCAGACCCACGACGCACTGATGTCCTACCAGCGTGAATACGGACTGTCCGCGGACGGAATCTGCGGTCCGGAAACGTTGCGCTCCTTGTACTTTCTCGGTTCCCGGGTGACCGGCGGTTCGCCCCACGCGATCCACGAGGAGGAGCTGGTCCGCCGGTCGGGCCCCAAGCTGTCGGGCAAGCGGATCATCATCGATCCGGGCCGCGGCGGCGCCGATCACGGTTTGATCACCCAGGGTCCCGATGGACTGATCAGCGAGGCAGACCTGTTGTGGGACTTGGCAAGTCGTCTTGAAGGTCGGATGGCCGCGATCGGGATGGAGACGTTCCTGTCCCGGCCCGCCAACCGCAGCCCGTCCGACGTGCAGCGGGCCGGTACCGCCAACAGCGTCGGCGCCGACCTGATGATCAGCCTGCGTTGCGCCGCCCAGCCGTCGCCGTCTGCCAACGGCGTCGCCTCGTTCCACTTCGGCACCTCGCACGGCTCGGTATCCACCATCGGCCGCAACCTTGCGGACTTCATTCAGCGAGAAGTGGTGGCGCGCACCGGTTTGCGTGATTGCCGGACCCACGGACGGACGTGGGATCTGCTGCGATTGACGCGGATGCCCACCGTACAGGTGGACGTCGGTTACGTCACCAATCCACGTGACCGCGGCGTGCTGGTCTCCGCGCACAGCCGCGACGCGATCGCCGAGGGCGTCCTGGCGGCGGTCAAGCGTCTGTATCTGCTCGGCAAGAACGACCGGCCCACCGGAACCTTCACCTTCGCCGAACTGCTGGCCCACGAACTCGCCGACGGGCAGACGCGCTAGCTACTCGATCACGTCGGTGCCGCGCATGCCCGCACCGACGGGCTGCTGCA
>CAYLWH010000063.1:0-25060 GCA_964387245.1 uncultured Mycobacterium sp. | reverse complement strand
GGCGTCGACATCCGCTACTACTCGGTGATCTACCAGGCCATCGACGAGATCCAGAGTGCGCTCAAGGGCATGCTCAAGCCGGTGTTCGAGGAGAAGACCCTCGGCCGCGCCGAGATCCGCGCCGTCTTCCGCAGTTCGAAGGTCGGCAACATCGCGGGCTGCCTGGTCCAGTCGGGCATCATGCGGCGCAACGCCAAGGCCCGGTTGCTGCGCGACAACATCGTCGTCGCCGAGAACCTCACGGTGTCCTCGCTCAAGCGGGAGAAGGACGATGCCACCGAGGTCCGCGAGGGTTACGAGTGCGGTCTGACGTTGACCTACAGCGATATCAAGGAAGGCGACGTCATCGAGACCTACGAGCTGGTCGAGAAGGAACGTGTCTGATCCGGCCCGGGCCAAACGGCTCGCCAAGCGGATCTCCACGATCGTCGCCTCGGCCATCGAGTACGAGATCAAGGATCCGCGCCTGGCCGGCGTGACGATCACCGACGCGAAGGTGACCGGCGACCTGCACGATGCGACGCTGTACTACACGGTGCTGGGTCGATCGCTCGACGAGGAGCCGGATTACGCCGGTGCCGCCGCGGCCCTGGAGAGCGCCAAGGGCACGTTGCGCACCCGGGTCGGCGCGGGCACCGGTGTCCGGTTCACCCCGACGTTGACGTTCGAGCGCGACACCGTGCCCGAGACGGCGAACCGGATGGAGGAACTCCTGGCGCGGGCCCGGGCCGCAGACGCCGATGTCGCACGGATTCGGCAGGGTGCCACTCCCGCCGGTGACGCCGACCCGTACCGTGTGAGCGGGGAGGCAGACACTGAGGACGCCGATGACGACGACCGATCCGAGGACTGACACGGGCCGGCGTGTCGACGCGCGGGGTGCCATCGAAGTGCTGGCCGCCGCGCGTGCCGTGCTCGTCGTATGCCACGTGTTTCCCGATGCCGACACAATCGGCGCCGGGCTGGCGCTTGCGCAGGTGCTCAAGCGGCTCGGCAAGGACGTCGAGGTGAGCTTCGCCGCGCCGGCCGCGCTGCCCGACTCGTTGCGGTCGCTGCCCGGTGGCCAGCTGCTGGTCGCCCCCGATGCCGTCAACCGAGAGGTGGACCTGGTGGTCACCGTCGACGTTCCCGGCGTCAACCGGCTCGGTGGGCTGCGGCGCTTCGCCGAGAGTGCGCCGCAGGTGCTCGTCATCGACCACCACGTCTCCAACCAGCTGTTCGGAACCGCCAACTATGTCGACGTGAAGGCGGATTCGACCACCATGTTGGTCGCCGACCTGTTCGACGCGTGGGGCCAGCCGGTCGACCGACCGGTCGCACACTGCCTGTACGCCGGACTGACCACCGACACCGGGTCGTTCCGCTGGGCCAGCGCCCGCGCGCACCGGCTGGCGGCCCGGCTCGTCGAGATGGGCGTCGACAACGCCGGAATCAGCCGCACACTGCTGGACACGCACCCGTTCGCCTGGTTGCCGATGCTGTCACGGGTGCTGGCGTCGGCGCGCCTGGTGGCCGACGCGCTCGGCGGCCGGGGCCTGGTGTATGCGGTGGTACCGCATGGCGAATGTGTCAATTCCCGGCCGGAGGAGGTCGAGAGCATCGTCGACGTCGTTCGCACCACCGCTGAGGCCGAGGTGGCGGCCGTGTTCAAGGAGATCGAGCCTAACAGCTGGTCGGTTTCCATGCGCGCCAAGGCATTTGACCTGACGTCGGTGGCAACCTCGTTCGGCGGTGGTGGACACCGCCTCGCCGCCGGATACTCGACGACCGGCTCCGCCGACGATGTGGTCGGTGCCCTGCGCGCCGCCCTTGACTGAACCTGCCAACCCCGCCCCGACCGGCCGGGGCATCGCAGCACTGGCCTTGCCGGCGCTGGGCGTGCTTGCCGCCGAACCGCTGTACCTGCTTTTCGATCTCGCGGTGGTGGGTCGGCTCGGTGCGCTCGCGCTGGCTGGGTTGGCGATCGGCGGCCTGGTCCTGGGCCTGGTGGCCTCGCAGGGCACCTTCCTGTCCTACGGCACCACCGCGCGCTCGGCCCGCCACTTCGGCGCGGGCGACCGGCCGGCCGCCGTCGGCGAAGGAGTGCAGGCCACGTGGCTGGCGCTCGGGCTGGGACTGCTTACCGTCGGTGTCGTGGAACTGGCCGCCGGTGCGATCGTCTCGGCGATCGCCGGATCCCGTGAGATCGCCGACGCCGCGCTGCCCTGGCTGCGGATCGCGATCGCCGGCGCTCCGGCGATCCTGATCTCGTTGGCCGGTAACGGGTGGATGCGCGGGGTGCAGGACACCGTTCGGCCGCTGCGGTACGTGATCACCGGCTTTGCGGTGTCGGCGCTGCTGTGTCCGACCCTGGTGTTCGGCTGGGCCGGGCTGCCGCGGCTGGGGCTGACCGGCTCCGCCGTGGCGAACCTGGTGGGGCAGTGGGTGGCGGCGCTGCTGTTCTGCGCGGCGCTGCGCTCCGAGCGGGTGGGTTGGCGACCGGACCCGGGGGTGTTGCGGACCCAGGCGGTGATGGGCCGCGATCTGTTGGCGCGGTCACTGGCCTTTCAGGTCTGCTTCGTTTCCGCCGCCGCGGTCGCCGCCCGGTTTGGGGCCGCCGCGTTGGCCGCTCACCAGGTGGTGCTCCAGCTGTGGAGTTTCCTTGCACTGGTGCTGGATTCGCTTGCCATTGCCGCGCAGTCACTGGTCGGGGCGGCCCTGGGGGCCGGCGACACCGGGCACGCCAAGTCGGTGGCCCGGCGGGTCGCGGCGTTCTCCGCGGTGGCCGCCGGGGTGCTGGCGGCGGTGTTCGGTGCCGGCGCGTCGGTGTTGCCGCGGTTGTTCACCGACGATCGCTCGGTGCTGGAGCGCATCGGCGTGCCGTGGTGGTTCATGGTGGCCCAACTGCCGATTGCCGGAATCGTTTTCGCGCTCGACGGGGTGCTGCTGGGCGCCGGGGACGCGAAGTTCATGCGCAATGCGACGTTGGTCAGCGCGCTGGCCGGCTTTCTGCCGTTGATCTGGTTGTCGCTGGCGTTCGGCTGGGGTCTGTGGGGCATCTGGGCCGGGCTGTCGACATTCCTGGTGCTGCGACTGGTGTTCGTCGGCGCCCGGGCCGCCTCGGGGCGCTGGCTGGTATCCGGCACGGCCTAGTCTCGGCGTCGACCGCGGCATGCAGGACGTGCGCCAGGGCGTGGTCGGCCGCGTCCAGGCTGGTGTCGGCTTTCTCGCGGGGGCTTGGGGAACCCAGGTTGTTCAATCAGTTCCTCGAGCACGTCTCGCTAGATGCACACGCTGCCGCTGACGTACCCGAACGGACCCGTGGCGCTGATGCACCGCGGGCTCGTCGGCGGCCGCGCATCGCAGCTCGCCCGCGTGGTAATCCACCAGACGCAGATGCGACGGTACGGGCGCCAGCGTCATCAGCTCGGCCGGGAGTGCGTCCAGTACCGACTCGAGCGCCTCGGGTGAGGGTGTGCCCTGCGCCTCCGCCAGCACGATCAGACCGGCAGGGGTCGAGCCAAGCACCGGTGGCACCGGCACAGTACGGCTGGCGACCTCGTGGCGATAGCAGAGGTCGGCCACCGCCGATGGCCGCACGACCTTGACGAACCACCGAAAGCGGCCATCGGACACCTCCAGAACGGCATGTCGCGCGGGCCGATACCTGCGGGCGCGGATGTCCAGCGTTGACGCGGTGCTCAGTCCGAAGTCGCGAAATACTTCGGCCAGCAGCACTGGGTTGGTGGCGGCCGCGAGCGCAGGTAGCGCCGGATCCCGGGGCCACGCCCAAATTGCAACCTCGACCCTGCTCACCGCGGTACTCGCCCGCGACGACGGCCGCACCGGCCGGAATCCGGCTCCCGGTGGCGGCGCCGAGAAACTCCGTTGTGTATGTGCCGTCAGCGCGACGCACCACGGCCACGTACATGACGGCTGCGGCGCCGTACGGATCCACATTGACCTCGGCCGCGCGCACGTCTTCCAGCCGACAGCCGTACTCGGCGATTGCAGTGGCAAGCACGTTCGGTGCTTCCGGACCCAAAAGCAGGTCTAGCGCCAGCGTAGCCACATCGCCGAGGGTAACCCGCCAGTCAGTTCCGGGATGGTCGGCAGACGAGGCGCTCTGCTCCGCGCCGATCGTAGGTCCTGCGGGTAGCCGCCGGTCGCCCTGCCTCTCTCTTCCGCTCCACTCTTCACTCCGCGCGAGCGTGCGTGTCCCCGGCCGACAGGGATCTGCGCACCCTCGCCGCGGTGTGGAGCCGGGGTATGGGGGGCGGTGTCGGTCAAGCCTTCCGGGCGATGGCGGCCCAGCCGAACTCGTTGGTCTTGACCTCGACACCGGTGAATCCCGCGCCCGCCAGACGCGACGGCAGCGACGCGGGATCCACCGGGTTGTAGGTGTCGCCGTCGTGCATGGCGGCCAGGTCGTCACTGGCCAGGCTGTCGCTGGCCACCAGCGCGGCTCCCGGGCGCAGCACTCGAGCGACTTCGGCGAACAGGCGATCCTGCTGACCGCTGGTCGGCACATGATGCAGCATGGTGAAACACGCTGCACCGGTGAATCTTTCGTCGCCGTAGGGCAGGGCTGTCGCATCGCCGTCGACGATCTCCACCGATTGACTGCCGGCGAAGCGTTCACGCAGCATGGCCGCGAGCTCCGGGTCGATCTCCACCGACGTCAGGTGCGCGCCCAGGCCGGCGAGCACATCGGTGGTGGCCCCGTAGCCCGGACCCACCTCAAGCACGTCGTCGCCCAGGTCGGTCCGCCCGAGTGCCCACGGCAGGATCATGTCACGGATGGCCTGCCGCCACTCGTCGCTGCCGCACAGTTCGTGGGCCTTGTTCATGTCGTCAGCCTACGAGCGCGCTATCGGACCTGTGTGCGGCCGCGTTCCATCACACCGGCCCGGCTGGCGGCGATGTCGTCGCCTGTCGCCTCACGCATCCACTGCCGCGCCGACTCGGCCTCGATCCACAGCGCGCCGTCGGTTTGCGCGGCATCGAGGCGGTGATACAACGCCAACAGTGCCCGCACCGCCTTCTGGTTGTTGCCGACGATCGACGCGGCCACCCGGCGCGCGGCGGGCAGCAGGTCGTCGTGCGGGACAACCTCGGTGACCAGGCCGGCGCGCAGCGCCTCGGACGCCGGCAGGTAATCCCCGGTCATGCTCATCCGGCGGGCCATCCCGACGCCCACCTTCTGCGGCAGCCGCACCGACAGTCCCCAGGTGGGCAACAGCCCGACCCGCGCGTGGGTGTCGGCGAACGCGGCCTTCTCCGAGGCGATCAGGATGTCGCAGTACAGCGCGATCTCCAGACCGCCGGTCACGGCCGCCCCGTTGATCGCCCCGACCACGGGCTTGCGCATGCTCGGCCACTTCGGCGAGATGTCGGGCAGTTCTGTGGTGTTCCCGAGCTCCTTGAGGTCCAGGCCCGCGCAGAACACCGGGTCAGCGCCGGTCACGATCACGACGTCCACGCCCTCGTCGGCCTCGGCGTCGGCCAGCGCGCCGAAGAACCTCCGACGCAACTCGGCGGACAGCGCATTGCGAGACTGTGGCCGGTTGAGTGTCAGCGTGCGGACGCGGTCGGTGGTGTCGATCAGCAGGACCTCGGTATGCATGACGTCACGTTAGCCAGTAGACGGATCAGCGCCTAAGTTGGTGTCCATGTGCCGGAACATCACCGAGTTGAGGGGGCTGGAGCCGCCCGCGACCGCCACCGAGATCGCGGCGGCCGCCCGACAATATGTCCGAAAGGTCAGCGGTATCACGCGGCCGACGGAGGCCAATACCGACGCGTTCGAGACGGCGGTCGCCGAGGTGACGGCGGCAACCGCAACCTTGCTGGCCGCCTTGCCGCCGCGCAGGCAACCCCCGAAGACCGTGCCGCCGTTGCGTCGTCCCGAGGTGCAGGCCCGGATCGCGGTCCGATCGAGCTAAGCCTAAGGCGTGGTTGGGCTGCTGCGGGCGCCGTCGCGTCCATGCTCCGGCCATGGCCCAGACCGCCGGTGAGATGGGGGTCGTTGCTCCGGAGCCGTTGGCCCGAGGAGGCCGACGATCTCCCGGCTTCGATAGCCACGCCCGCGACCAACGGACCGGTCTGCATCGAATTCTCAAGCAGCAAAGAGCGTTTCGGGCTCTGTCGAAACGCCCGCACTGGCGCCGCCGACCGCCGCCCGGCAGAATGTTGCACGGCCATGGCGGCTGAACCGCACGCGGCGGGAAGGGGGCTGGACTGTGGTCGACCGAATTCGCGGCACCGCCGGGGACCCTGCTGATGACGTCGTCGGAGTGCTCACCGAACTGCGGGTGCACGGAGTATCCGGCACACCGCCCGAAGACCTGCTACGTCTACCCAGCCAACTCATCGAACTCGACTCAGGCGACAAGGCCGCCGGCTTCTACCGGCCGCGGTTCCAGAAGGGGTGCCGTCACACCGACGCCGACCGACAGCCGGGAGGCTCGCCGGTGTGGGAACGGGCGCTGCAGGCCTACTCGTGGGGCGGGCTGACCTCCGGTCCGGCAACCCGGGCGCTTTGGTTGCTGTTCCTGCCGTTCATGCTGGTCAACCTTGCGCACTGGATGCTGCCGCCGGTGACCAGGCCGGCGGCGTCGAGCGTGGCCGTGCGGCTTCTGCGGATGCTGGGGCTGGCGTTCACCCTCACCCTGATGCTGGCCACCGCGGTGGTGACGATGGACGTCGGGGGGTGGCAGTGCGCCGCTCTGGATCATTGTGTCGCGCGACTCGGCCCTGCCTCGGTATTGGAGGGCCGGTCCGCGGGAGCACGGGTCGCATGGAGTGCCCTACCTGTCTTGATCCTCATGGGGATGCTGTGGCGGCTCGGGCGGGAGGATCCGCGACGTGTGGGCATCCCGCCCGATCCCGCCGGCACCGATCGTGTGTCTGCGCTGGAAAAGAGGGCCTTCTGGGAGGGCGACAAATCGGTGACCCGTTTACGCGCCTGTCATGTCGCCGCCTGGACGTCGGGGCTGGGAGCGCTGGCTCTCGCGGTGCCCGTCCGCTATGGCGTCGAGTGGAGTCGTACGGCGGGCATCGTCCTGTTGATCCTGAACGTGGTGATATTTCTGGTCGCGGTTGTCGCCACCTGGTTCAACCGGGCGACGGGTCGAGGCGGACAGGGCGTGCCCGGTTGGGTGTCGGCAACGCTGATGTGGCTGCGCTGGGTGTCGCTGGCCGCCGTCGTGGTGTCGCTTTTCGTGGTGGGTGTCGCTCCGCTGCGCGATGCCGAGATCCCGGTTCCGTCGCACCTGCCGGCCCTGCGCGCAGCCATCTATGTTCTCGTGGTTGTTCAAGTGGGCTTGCTGGTGGCTCTGTTCGCAGCTACCGCCGTGGCGATGCCGAAGTGGCGATCTGCCACCTACCCAACGGGATTCGCGCCCGTCCTGAAAGGCTTCATGGCGCCGGTGGTCGCGACGCTGGCCTGGCTCGTCGGCGGAGGATTCAGCATCGGCGTCGGCCTGCTTGCGGCGGTGCACCTGGGCCAGCCCGTCCTGTCGACAGGGCAGGCGCAAGCCGAATTCGATTCGCGGCAAGCGATTCTGGGCGACGCCGCCGCTCCGATCGCCGACCGCATCACGGCGTTCACCTCGGAGGCGCCGCTCATCGTCCCGCCGCCGTACTTCTGGGCGGCCGCGGCGAATATCGTCGTGCTGGTTGCCGTTCTGCTCACCGGGCTGTACCTGTGGCTGCGGGTGGCGCCGCGTCGGGCGCGCGACGAGTTGGCGCCGGTGTATGGGGAGAGCGCGGGCACCGACGCCACCGGCGCGAAAGCCGTTGCCAACGCCAGGGGCCGGGCGTCGCTGACCGATCATGCGCCGGTTGTCGTATTCGCTCTGACGCTGTTCACGGTTGTTCTGATCGTCGGCTCGCTGGTCCTGTACGTATCCCAGGCATTCGACTATCTGCCCGGTCTGAATGTCACTCTCACCAACGTGGGTGTGATCACCACCGCCGGAGTCGCCGGCGCAATCATCGCAGTGGCGATTCGCGCTTTCCGCGACAGCCAGCTGCGCCGGACGGTCGCGGTGCTCTGGGATGTCGTCACCTTCTGGCCGCGCGCGAACCATCCGTTGACACCGCCGTGCTACGGGGAGCGGGCGGTGCCCGAACTGCTCCTGCACACCAAATCGCTGATCCGTGACGGGCCCCGCAACCAGCGGGTGGTGATCGCCGCACACAGCCAGGGCAGCATCATCGCCGCGGCCGCGTTGCTGCTCGCGGACCTCGAAACCTGCCGGGGGGCGGGACTGCTGACCATAGGATCCCCACTTCGGCGCCTGTATGCCCGCAACTTTCCCGCCTATTTCGGGCACAAGCAGTTGTCGGTTCTGCGCGCGGCCATGGACCGTCGCTGGATCAACCTGTGGGCGCTCAGCGATCCGATCGGAGGGTTCGTCTTCGACGACCGGAACCGCAGCTTGGCGCCCGCGCCCGAAAACGTCGACTGCCGCCTGCTGGACGCCACCACCCTGGACGCCAATCCGGATGGGACATATCCGCCGGTGTGCGGGCACTCGGGCTACTGGGTGCGGCCGGAATATCAGGCCGCCCTGGGAGTTCTCGAAAGGCAGCTGGTGCCGGCCGGCACGCCACTCGACGGACCGCGGGCAGCGCCGCCTGACGAACGCGCCCTCTAGAGCTCGGTTAGGAGGTCGAATGACCGCTGCGCTCAAGGAGTGGAGCGCGGCCGTGCACGCACTGCTCGACGGCCGGCAGACCGTGCTGTTGCGCAAGGGCGGCATCCACGAGAAGCGGTTCGAGGTCAACAGCCGCGACTTCGTGTTCTTCCCGACCGTCGCGCACAGCCACGCACAACGGGTGCGGCCCGAACACCGGGACCTGGTGGCCCCGGCCGCCGGCGACAGCACCGAGGACCGGCTCTTCCTGCGTGCCGCGGCGAAAGTGGTTGCCGCCGTTGAGGTCAACCAACCCGAACGGATCGACGAGATCGAGGATCTGCACATCTGGACCGCGGAGTCGGTTCGGATGGACCGGTTGGACTTCCGGCCCCGACACCGCTTGACGGTGCTGGTGATCGCAGCCCGCCCGCTGACCGCGCCGCTGCGGTTGCCGCGGCTTGCGGAATACGCGGGTTGCAAGAGTTGGGTCGAGCTGCCGGTCTCGGTGGGCCTGGATGCGCCCGTGCATGATTCGGCTGTACTGGAAGAGATCGCTCAGCGGGTCATGCGCTCGGTGGGCTGAGCGGTACGACCGGCAGCAGCAACCGCGATCTGCCCCCGTGGTGCACGGTATGGGAGGGGTACCGGTGCTGCGCCCGCGCCGGACCGGCTCAGTAGGCTGACCGATTGTGGCGACTCATCCGCAGCGACTGCGCCCCACCCTGTGGGCGATCAGCGACCTGCACACCGGGCACACCGGCAACAGGCCGGTCACCGAGTCGCTGTACCCCTGCACCCCGGACGACTGGCTGATCGTCGCCGGCGACGTCGCCGAGCGAACCGACGACATCCGATGGTCCCTGGATCTGCTGCGCAAGCGGTTCGCCAAGGTCATCTGGGTGCCGGGGAACCACGAACTGTGGACCACCGGCAAGGATCCGGTGCAGGTGTTCGGCCGTTCGCGTTACGACTATCTGGTCAACATGTGCGACGAGATGGGCATCGTGTCGCCCGAACACCCGTTTCCGGTGTGGACCGAGGAGGGCGGCCCGGCGGTGATCGTGCCGATGTTCCTGCTCTACGACTACACCTACCTGCCGACGGGGGCCGCCACCAAGGCCGAGGGCCTGGCGATCGCCAAGGACCGCAACGTGGTCGCCACCGACGAGTTCCTGATGTCCAGCGAGCCCTACGCCACCAAGGACGCCTGGTGCCGCGACCGGTTGGCGCACACCCGAAAGCGGCTCGAGGACCTCGACTGGATGATGCCGACGGTGCTGGTCAACCACTTCCCGATGGTGCGTGAGCCCTGCGACGTGTTGTTCTACCCGGAGTTCTCGCTGTGGTGCGGAACCACCGCCACCAAGGACTGGCACACCCGCTACAACGCCGTCTGCTCGGTGTACGGCCACCTGCACATCCCGCGGACCACGTGGTATGACGGGGTGCGGTTCGAGGAGGTCTCGGTCGGCTATCCGCGGGAGTGGCGGCGCCGCAAACCGTATCGCTGGCTGCGGCAGGTGCTGCCGGACCCGCGGTACGCGCCGGGATACCTCAACGACTTCGGCGGCCACTTCGTCATCACCCCGGAAATGCGTGTGCAGTCCGAGCAGTTCCGGCAGCGCCTGCGGTCGCGCCGGACATGACCAGGCTCATCGACCCGCTGCTACCCGAAGGCGTTGCATCCGCAGAGGTCTACACGGATCTGCCCGGGCTGAGCCCACTGCCCGAGGAGGAGCCGTTGATCGCCAAGTCGGTGGCCAAGCGGCGCAACGAGTTCATCGCCGTCCGGCATTGCGCCCGGATCGCACTGGCCGAGCTCGGCGTTCCGCCGGTCCCGATCCTCAAGGGCGACAGGGGCGAACCCTGCTGGCCCGACGGTGTGGTCGGCAGTCTGACGCACTGCGAGGGCTACCGCGGCGCGGTGGTGGCCCGCAGCGAGCGGGTGCGTTCACTGGGTATCGACGCCGAACCGCATGGCGTGCTGCCCAACGGTGTGTTCGACGCGATCAGCCTGCCCGTCGAGCGCAGCGAGATCGGCGCGCTGCCGCTCGGCCTGCACTGGGACCGGATTCTGTTCTGCGCCAAGGAGGCGACCTACAAGGCGTGGTTCCCGCTGACCCGCCGGTGGCTGGGCTTCGAGGACGCACACATCACCTTCTCGGTCGACTCTTCCGGTGCCGCTGGAACATTCGCGTCGAGAATCCTCATCGATCCGGCCGCCGAGACCGGACCCCCGCTGACGATGCTCGACGGCCGCTGGTCGGTGGCCGAGGGGATCGCGCTGACAGCGATCGCGCTGTGAACGTCGCGCCGGCGCCGGGAATTGTGCTGGTGGACAAGCCCGGCGGGATGACCAGCCACGACGTCGTCGGCCGCTGCCGCCGACTGTTCGGCACCCGGAAGGTGGGTCATGCCGGCACGCTCGACCCGATGGCCACCGGACTGCTCGTCGTCGGCATCGAGCGGGCCACCAAGATCCTGGGCCTGATCTCCGGAGCGTCGAAGTCCTACGACGCGACCATCCGCCTGGGCCAGGCCACCTCCACCGACGACGCCGAAGGCGAACTGCGCCAACAGATTCCGACCGACGGCATCACCGACGGCGCCATCGCCGCGGCGGTTTCGGCATTGCGCGGGGAGATCGAGCAGACGCCTTCGGCGGTGAGCGCGCTGAAGATCGGCGGTAAGCGGGCCTATCAGCTGGTCCGGGAGGGCCGGTCGGTCGAACTCGCCGCCCGCCGGGTGCGGGTCGACCGGTTCGACATCCTGGCGATCCGGCGCGGCGGCGGCCTCGTCGACGTCGACGTGACCGTGGACTGTTCGTCGGGCACCTACATCCGGGCGCTGGCCCGCGACATCGGCGTCGCGCTCGGCGTCGGCGGCCACCTCACCGCGCTGTGCCGCACCCGGGTCGGCGGCTTCGGACTCGGACAGGCCGGCACCCTCGACGAACTCGCCGAACTGCCCGTGCTGAGTCTCACGCTGGACGACGCGTGTCTGGCGGCGTTCCCACGCCGGGAGATCGATGCAGGCCAGGTCGTCGACGTCGGTTACGGCCGGGCGCTGGTGCCGGGGGGCATCGCAGGGGTGTACGCCGCCGTCGCGCCCGACGGAAGGGTGATGGCCCTGCTGGAGGACACCGGCGGACGCACGAAATCGGTGGTGGTGATCCGGCCGGCCACGCTGGCACCGTAGGTCCCGCCGGCCGGCGACGTTGGTCCCTTAAGCGGCGGCGGTGACGAATGGCAACATGGTGGCATGACGGATTTCGGTGTTCCCGCAGCAGGCTCGATCGTCGTCGCCGATCTCCTCGACGGTGCGGTGGTCCGGATCCCCGCGGATGCCACGGTGGCCGCGGCGGCGCGGATGATCGTCAAGGCCGGCGTCGGGGCCGTGGTGGTGGGTGACGGGGACCGTCCGACGGCGCTGCTCAGCGAGCGTGACGTCGCGCTGGTGGTCGCCTCCGGCCGCAATCCCTCCGCGGTTGCCGCGGCGGAGGTGGCCAGTACCGATCTGGTGTGGTGCGAGGCCGCCGACACCGTCGACAAGGTGGCGATGCGGATGACGGACCGCCATATCCGACACATTCTGGTCGAGGACGACGGTGCACTGGCGGGGATTGTGTCGGCCCGCGACCTGCTCGGCGTGTACGCATCCGAGGCCGATCCGGACGCGGTGTAGCGACCGGCTAGGCGACAATCCATATCGCTTGTGCTGCAATACTTCCCAGGTCGACGGTGGCGCCGCCGTCGGCTGATTGCGGATTTGCGGGGTCTTCGATGGCCACCGAGATGAGACCGGCGAAATCGCGGCGGGCCAGCACCCGCAGCCGGGAGTCCAGGCTGATGCCCACGGTGTCGAAGTAGCGCAGCATCTCCGGGTCGGCGTCGGAGATGCGGGCCACCGTACCCGCGTCGCCGTCACCGCAGTCGGACAGTTGGCGGGCCGGCGGAGTGGGCACTTTGCCGTCGGCGGCCGGAATCGGGTCACCATGCGGATCGCGGGTCGGATAGCCCAGTTTGGCGTCGATCCGCATCAGCATCCGGTCGGACACCGCGTGCTCGAGCACCTCCGCCTCGTCGTGTACCTCGTCCCAGCGGTAGCCGAGTTCGTTGACCAGGAAGGTCTCCAGCAGCCGGTGCCGGCGAACCATCGCCAGCGCGGCCGCCCGACCCGTTTGGGTCAAGGTCACCGCACCGTACTTCTCGTGGTGCACCAGGCCCTGATCGGCGAGCTTGCGGATGGACTCCGAGGCGGTGCTCGCCGAGACCCCGATGCGTTCGGCGAGCATCTTGGTGCTCACCTTCTCGTGTGACCACTCCTGAGCGGTCCAGATGGTCTTGAGGTAGTCCTGGGCAACCGTCGTCAACTCGCTCGCCCCGCTGTCGGGACCGCCTTGCGGACTCACAGCTCAGAGTTTAGGCAATCCGAGGCCGATCCGCGGATCCAGCGGCGCCGTCGGCCTGCCGGCACCGTAGTCTGAGTGCCGTGCAGCGGTGGCGGGGACAGGATGAGATCCCCACGGACTGGGGCAGATGTGTACTGACCATCGGGGTGTTCGACGGTGTCCATCGCGGACACGCCGAACTGATCGCCCACGCGGTCAAGAGCGCGCGCACCCGCGGTGTTCCGACGGTGCTGATGACCTTCGACCCGCATCCAATGGAGGTGGTCTTCCCGGGCAGCCATCCGGCCCAGTTGACCACCCTGACCAGGCGGGCCGAGCTTGTCGAGGAACTCGGTGTCGACGTCTTCCTGGTGATGCCGTTCACGTCGGACTTCATGAAGCTCACGCCGGAGCGCTATGTGCACGAGCTCCTCATCGAGCGGTTGCACGTCGTCGAGATCGTCGTCGGCGAGAACTTCACCTTCGGCAAGAAGGCCGCCGGAAACGTGGACTTGCTGCGCAGGGCCGGGGCGAAGTTCGGGTTTGCGGTCGAGGCCATGTCGCTGGTCGCCGAACACCACGACACCGAGACGGTGACGTTCTCCGCCACCTACATCCGGTCGTGCGTGGACGCCGGTGACGTGGTGGCGGCCGCCGACGCGCTCGGCCGCCCGCACCGCGTGGAGGGGGTGGTCGTGCGTGGTGACGGCCGGGGACGGGTGCTCGGGTTCCCGACCGCCAACGTCGCACCGCCGATGTACTCCGCGATTCCCGCGGACGGCGTGTACGCCGCCTGGTTCACCGTCCTGGGCCGCGGACCGGTGGTCGGCACCGTCGTGCCGGGCGAGCCCTGCCAAGCCGCCGTTTCGGTCGGCACCAACCCAACGTTTTCCGGACGCACCCGCACGGTGGAGGCATTCGTTCTGGATACCGCCGCCGACCTGTACGGGCAGCACGTCGCCGTCGACTTCGTCGCCCGGATCCGCGGGCAGGAGAAGTTCGACCGCGTCGAGGATCTGGTCACGGCGATGGAGCGCGACACCGAGAAGGCCCACGCGATTCTGTCGCGTGCGTGATCGCTGCTAAACTTCCCCACGACCACGACGGTGCTGCAGTTCGCGGCGGCCCGTCTTTTTCTGTGAACAATCCCGTTCAGGCAGATCGCGGACCGATTGATGGAGTGAATTCGTGGCGCTTACCGCCGAACAGAAGAAAGAAATCCTGAGCAGCTACGGCCTGCACGACACCGATACCGGTTCTCCCGAGGCGCAGGTGGCGATGCTGACCAAGCGGATCGCCGACCTGACCGAGCACCTCAAGGTGCACAAGCACGATCACCACTCGCGCCGTGGTCTGCTGCTGCTCGTCGGCCGCCGCCGCCGGCTGCTGAAGTACGTGGCGCAGGTCGATGTCGCGCGGTACCGGTCGCTGATCGAGCGGCTGGGCCTGCGTCGCTGACGCAGCCAGCTGACCTCACTGTTTGCCGGAGCCGTCGGCCCGGCAGTGTAGAGTGAGGCTGTTCTGGACCGGTCTCGGCAGGTGATCCGGCATACAGACAACGGTGCGGTTCGCGCATTTCCGCGGGCACCGCTCCAGCGCGTCACCTCAGGATCTGCCCATGTTGGGACGGTCTTCGGTAGTGGCTGCCGGGTTCGAGTGTTCGAAGTCCGGCCGCTTCGATCGACGGCCGTAGCCGCATCTGGGGTCCTGGACGCGTGACGACGCGAAACAGCTGAATACCAGAGAGGGCATGCGGACATACATGTCAGCTGAAATCGACGAAGGCGTCTTCGAGTCGACCGCCACCATCGACAACGGGAGCTTCGGCACCCGCACCATCCGTTTCGAGACGGGCCGGCTGGCCCAGCAGGCGGCCGGTGCCGTCGTTGCATATCTCGACGACGAGACCATGTTGCTGAGCGCGACCACCGCCGGCAAGACACCCAAGGACCACTTCGACTTCTTTCCGCTGACGATCGACGTCGAGGAGCGGATGTACGCTGCCGGGCGCATCCCGGGATCATTCTTCCGCCGTGAAGGCAGGCCGTCCACCGACGCGATCCTGACCTGTCGACTGATCGACCGTCCGCTGCGCCCGACGTTCGTCTCCGGACTGCGCAACGAGATCCAGGTCGTCGTCACCATCTTGAGCTTGGATCCCAAGGATCTCTACGACGTGTTGGCGATCAACGCCGCGTCGGCCTCCACCCAGATCTCCGGTCTTCCGTTCTCCGGCCCGGTGGGTGGCGTGCGGGTCGCGCTGATCGATGACCGGGCCGGGTCTTCTCAATGGGTTGCGTTCCCCACCGTCGAACAGCTGGAGAAGGCCGTGTTCGACATGGTCGTGGCCGGCCGTATCGCCGGAGAAGAAGACGTCGCGATCATGATGGTGGAGGCTGAGGCCACCGACAACGTCATCGAGCTGATCGCCGGCGGTGCCGGTGCGCCTACCGAGGCCGTCGTCGCGGAGGGGCTGGAAGCCGCCAAACCGTTCATCCGCGTGCTGTGCGAGGCGCAGCAAGAGCTGGCCGACGCGGCCGGCAAGGAAACCGCCGAGTACCCGTTGTTCCCGGACTACGGCGACGACGTCTACTCGTCGGTGGCCGCGGTGGCCACCGACGAGCTGGCCGAGGCGCTGTCGATCGCGGGCAAGACCGAGCGCAACGACCGCACCGACGAGATCAAGGGTGAGGTGCTCGAGCGCCTGGCCGAGTTATATGCCGGCCGCGAGAAGGAGATCGGCGCCGCCTACCGGTCGCTGACCAAAAAGCTTGTCCGCCAGCGGATCCTGACCGACCACTTCCGCATCGACGGCCGTGGCGTCACCGATATCCGGGCACTTTCCGCCGAGGTCGCCGTCATTCCGCGGGCGCACGGCAGCGCGCTGTTCGAGCGCGGCGAGACCCAGATCATGGGTGTCACCACGCTCGACATGGTCAAGATGGCTCAGCAGATCGACTCGCTCGGGCCGGAGACTTCCAAGCGCTACATGCACCACTACAACTTCCCGCCGTATTCGACCGGTGAGACCGGGCGCGTCGGCTCGCCCAAGCGGCGTGAGATCGGCCACGGTGCGCTCGCCGAGCGTGCGCTGATGCCGGTGCTGCCGAGCGTCGAGGAGTTCCCGTACGCCATCCGCCAGGTGTCCGAGGCGTTGAGTTCCAACGGCTCGACGTCGATGGGCTCGGTGTGCGCCTCGACGCTGTCGCTGCTCAATGCCGGGGTGCCGCTGAAGGCTCCGGTCGCCGGTATCGCGATGGGTCTGGTCTCCGACGACGTTGAAATTCCGGGAAGTGGTGGTCAACTCGAGCGTCGCTTCGTCACGCTGACCGACATCCTCGGCGCCGAGGATGCGTTCGGCGACATGGACTTCAAGTGCGCGGGCACCAAGGATTTCGTCACCGCGCTGCAACTCGACACCAAGCTCGACGGCATTCCATCCCAGGTACTGGCCGGAGCGTTGGCGCAGGCCAGGGATGCCCGGATCACCATTCTCGAGGTGATGGCCGAGGCCATCGACGCACCCGACGAGATGAGCCCCTATGCGCCGCGGATCACCACCATCAAGGTTCCGGTGGACAAGATCGGCGAGGTGATCGGGCCCAAGGGCAAGATGATCAACTCGATCACCGAGGAGACCGGTGCCTCGATCTCCATCGAGGACGACGGCACCGTGTTTGTCGGGGCCAGCAACGGCGAAGCCGCACAGGCCGCGATCGACAGGATCAACGCAATTGCCAATCCGCAGCTGCCCAAGTCCGGTGAGCGTTTCCTGGGCACCGTGGTAAAGACCACCGACTTCGGTGCGTTCGTGTCGCTGCTGCCGGGTCGCGACGGCCTGGTGCACATCAGCAAGCTGGGCCGGGGCAAGCGCATCGCGAAGGTGGAGGACGTCGTGAAGGTCGGCGACAAACTCCGTGTGGAGATCGCCGATATCGACAATCGCGGCAAGATCTCGCTGGTCCTGGTGGCCGAAGAGGAATCAGCGGGGAACGGCTCGAGCGCAACGGAATCCACACCGGCCGATGTTGCGACCGCGGACGCCTAAGGCCGACGCGGCAACCGACCAGACCGTCCGGCGCACCCTGCTGCCGGGCGGTCTGCGCGTCGTTACCGAATTCGTGCCGTCCGTCCGGTCGGCATCGGTGGGCGTGTGGGTCGGTGTCGGGTCGCGCGACGAGGGTCCGACAGTCGCCGGCGCCGCGCATTTCCTCGAACATCTGCTGTTCAAGTCGACGCCAACCCGCACGGCTGTGGAGATCGCCCAGGCGGTCGACGCCGTCGGCGGTGAGCTCAACGCGTTCACGGCCAAGGAGCACACCTGCTACTACGCGCACGTGCTGGATACCGATCTGGCGCTGGCCGTGGACCTGGTCTCCGACGTGGTGCTGCGCGGACGGTGCGCCGCCGACGACGTCGAGGTGGAACGTGACGTCGTACTCGAGGAGATCGCCATGCGCGACGACGACCCCGAGGACACTCTCGGTGACGTGTTCCTCTCGGCGATGTTCGGCACCCATCCGGTCGGTCGTCCGGTGATCGGCAGTATGGACTCGGTCTCTGCCATGACACGCGATCAGCTCCATTCGTTCCACGTCCGCCGTTACACCCCCGAACGAATGGTGGTGGCCGTGGCCGGCAACGTCGACCACGACGAAGTCGTGGCCCTGGTACGCGAGCGCTTTGCGGGTCACCTGGTCCGCGGCCGGAAGGCGCAGCAACCCCGAAAAGGGACGGGGCGTCTCACCGGGCGGCCCACCCTGCATCTGATGAACCGCGACGCCGAACAGACTCACATGCTGCTGGGTGTGCGGACTCCGGGTCGGCACTGGGAATATCGATGGGCGCTGTCCGTGCTCAACTCCGCCCTCGGTGGCGGTCTGAGTTCGCGGCTGTTCCAGCAGATCCGGGAGACCCGGGGTCTGGCCTATTCGGTCTACTCGACGGTCGACACGTTCGCCGACGGCGGCGCGCTCTCGGTGTACGCGGCGTGCCTGCCGGAGCGGTTCGGCGAGGTGAGCGCGGTGACCGCCGACGTGCTGCAGACGGTTGCGCGTGACGGCATCACCGAACAGGAATGCCGGATCGCCAAGGGGTCGCTGTGTGGCGGACTGGTGCTCGGTCTGGAGGATTCGGCGTCGCGGATGAACCGGCTGGGCCGCAACGAGCTGAACTACGGCGAGCACCGTGACTTGTCACAGAGCCTGGCCAACATCGACGCGGTGACCATCGACGAGGTCAACACCGTGGCCCGCACCCTGCTCAGCAAACCGTTCGGAGCGGCTGTGCTGGGTCCGCACCGCACGAAACGCTCTCTGCCGCAACCGATCAGGGCGATCGCCGGGTAGCCGGGTGCCCTTCGACCTCCGTGACCTCGGTAGGCCCATCCTGGGCGCGCCGATGGCGGGCGGCCCGACCACGCCGGAGTTGGCGGCAGCGGTGTCGAATGCGGGCGGCCTGGGTTTCCTGGCGGGGGGCTATCTCACCATGCAGCGGTTGGCCGACGACATCGTCGCAGCGCGTGCGCTGACCACCGGACCCATCGGTGTGAATCTTTTTGTGCCGCAGCGTAGTGTCGCGGTGCCCGCCGCGCTGGACCGGTATCGCACGGAACTGGAGCCGTTGGCAGCACGATACGGTGTCGAGACGGGCGCCCCGCGCTGGGATGACGACGATTGGGTGGCCAAGCTCGACGTGGTGGCCGGCCTGCGTCCCGAGGTGGTGTCTTTCACGTTCGCGATGCCGGTGCCCGATGTGCCGGCGCGGATGCGCGCGTTGGGGATTCTGACGCTGATGACGGTCACCACCGTCGCCGAGGCGACAGTCGCAGCGGAACGGGGCGTCGACGGGTTGGTGGTGCAGGGACCGCGTGCCGGTGGTCATCGCGGCACCTGGGGGGCCACGTTGTCGCCGCCGGACCAACCGTTGGACGAGTTGCTCGGCGCCATAGGCCGCGCCACCGACCTGCCGCTGGTCGCCGCGGGTGGTTTGGCCACCGCGGTCGATGTCGCTGCGGTGTTACGCAGCGGGGCCAGCGCGGCACAGCTGGGTACCGCTTTGCTGTTGTCTGACGAGGCGGGCACCAACCCCGTTCACCGGTCGGCGCTGACGTCCGGCGAGTTCGTTGAAACCGTTGTCACTTGCGCATTTTCGGGTCGCTTCGCCCGTGGCCTGCGCAATGCCTTCGTCGGGCGGTACGACGGCGTGGCGCCGTTCGGGTATCCCGAGGTGCACCATATGACGTCGCCGATCAGGCGTGCCGCGGTGGCCGCGGGCGACCCGGATGCCACCAACCTGTGGGCGGGAACGTCGTTTGCGACGACCCGCGCCGGGCCCGCCGCCGCCATACTCGCAGAACTCACCAACTGAGCTGGCTGAACCGCCTGCAGTTCACGCCAGCACGCCGACCGGATCGATGCACGGCAGGTCGAGGTCGGTGGCCACCTGCGCGGACAGCAGCGCGCCGTCGTGGGTGGACAGCCCCTTCGTCAACGCCGGGTCGGCCAGACAAGCGGACTGCCAACCCTTGTCGGCGAGTTTCAGCACGTAGGGCATGGTGGCGTTGGTCAGCGCGAAGGTCGAGGTTCGCGGGACCGCGCCCGGCATATTGGCCACACAGTAGAACACGCTGTCGTGGACGGTGAAGGTGGGATCGTCGTGCGTCGTCGGTCGAGAGTCCTCGAAGCAGCCGCCCTGGTCGATGGCTATGTCGACCAGAACCGAGCCCGGCTTCATGTGCGCGACAAGCGAATTGGAGACGAGCATCGGGGCCTTGGCGCCCGGGACCAGAACCGCGCCGATCACCAGGTCGGCCTGGGTGATGGCGGCCTCGAGATCGTAGGCCGACGAATAACGGGTGTGGATCTTGCCGCCGAACTCGGAGTCCAGGTCGCGCAGCTTGTTGATGTTGATGTCGAAGATGGTCACCTGGGCCCCCATGCCCGAGGCCACCCGTGCCGCGTTGTGCCCGGCTGTGCCCCCGCCGATCACGACTACGTCGGCAGGCGCGACACCGGGCACGCCACCCATCAGAACACCGCGACCGCCCTGCGTTTTCATCAGGTGGTAGGCGCCGACCTGTGCAGCCAGCCGCCCCGCGACCTCGCTCATCGGGGCCAGCAGTGGCAGCGCGCCGTCAGTGGTCTGCACGGTCTCATAGGCGATCGACGTGGTACCCGATGCCATCAGCGCGTCGGTGCATGGTCTCGAAGCCGCGAGGTGCAGGTAGGTGAACAGTGTTTGGCCCCGGCGCAGGCGGGAGTACTCGGCCTCGATGGGCTCCTTGACCTTCAGGAGCAGTTCGGCCTCGGACCACACCTGTTCGGCGGTGGTGACGATCTCAGCGCCGGCGGCCTTGAAATCGCGGTCGGAAATAGCCGAACCATCACCCGCGCCGGCCTGAATGATCACGTCATGGCCGCGGCGGGTCAGTTCGGCGACACCGCCAGGCGTGATGGCGACTCGGTACTCGTGGTTCTTGATCTCGGTGGGAACGCCGACGAGCATGAGTGCTCCTTGGAAAGTATTCGAAGGTGAAGTTGTCCTAAATTGTGAAGAAAGATCAATGAGCACGCAATATGTACGAAGATAATTCGATAAGATGTTGACATGACAGAAGGACCTTCCGGCGCAATACTTCGCTCGGGCGCCATGCCGAAGGATGTTCGGCCCACCGACGTCGATGAGGTCGACCGCCGGATTCTCACCCTGCTGCACGGTGACGCCCGCATCTCCAACAGCGCGCTGGCGGAGGCAGTCGGGATTGCGCCGTCCACTTGTCACGGGCGGGTGCGCCGGCTTCAGGAACTCGGTGTGATCCGGGGCTTCTACACCGACATCGACCCTGCCGCGATCGGCCTGTCGCTGCAGGCGATGATCTCGGTCAGCCTGCAATCAAACGCCCGCGGCAAGATCCGCAATTTCATCCAGCACATCCGACACCGGCCGCAGGTGATGGACGTGTACTTCCTGGCCGGTGCCGACGATTTCATTCTGCACGTCGCCGCGCGCGACACCGAGGACCTGCGGTCCTTTGTCGTAGAGAACCTCAATGCGGACGAGGACGTCGCGGCCACCCAGACTTCACTGATCTTCGAGCACCTGCGTGGCGCCTCGCCGCTGTAGGCGAGCCGACCCACGCCGCTAGAACGGGGTCACCCCCGCTTCGTTGAGGGTGCGTTCGGCTTTGATGCGGGCGGCGCGGGTGGTGGAGCGCGGTTGTTTTCGTTTGGGCATTTTCATTGAGCGCGCCGCTGTGGGGCGTGGTTGATCCGGTGGTGGGGGCAGGGGGGCGGTCGTCGTGTGGGCGCCGGGGTAGAGCAGGGTGGCGCCGGGTTTGGTGGTGTAGGTGTGTCCGGTGGGGGTGGTGATGTCGAGGGTGCCGTCGGGGTGTTGGAGTTCGGTCCAGCCAGGCCAGAAGGTTTTGGCGAGGTGGTGTTTGCGACACCGGCAGGCGGTGTTGGACGGGTGGGTGGGTCCGATGGGCCAGGGCACGGTGTGGTCGATGTCGGTTTGCTCGGCCGGGCGATCACAGCCTGGGTGTCGACAGGTCAGGTCGCGGGCGCGGGCGTAACGGTCCAGCGCTCTTGAGGGGCGGTAGCGGGGTTCGGGCTCGGGGCCGGGGGTGGCCAGTGGGTGGACCAGGGCGCCGCGGGTGATCAGGTCGGCCAACTGGGCGGCGGGCAGTAGCTTGGCACCGGGTAGGGCGGGGATCAGCGCGGCCGCCGCGGGCCGCGATGCGGGTGCGGGTGCGGCATCGGCAGTCTCGCCCTGGGCGTCGCGACCGATGTCCTCATCGATACCGCCGCGCAGGACGGGGTCGGGGTGCTGATCGCCGGGAGGTGCCGGGGCGCCAGGTGGAACGGTTTGCGGGCCGGGTCGCGGATCGGGGCCATCGGGGCCATCGGGTCCAGGGCCACCCCCGCCCCCGGTGTCACCGTCACCGTCGGTGTCCTCGTAGTCGATGCCGCCGTGGATGTCGGGGTCGGCGTGCGCGGTCAGAGCGGTGGCGTCGGCGTAGATGTGGACGACGAAGCGGGTCGCGACGGGGTCGGGCCCGGTGGCGGCGGGGCAGTCCGGATTGCCGCAGCGGCAGGGTAGCCGGGTGGCGCGGGCGGCCAGCGCGCCGACGGCATCGGCGCGACGTTGCGCGCGAGTGCGGGGGTCGTGGTCGCAGACGCTGGCGGCCAGCGCGGCGACGGCCTGGTGCAGCAGCCCGGCATCGGCGGTCGACAGCCGCCCCCACACGCTGGTGGTGCCGGTTTGGTCGTCGGGGTCCCCGATGGTGAAGTCGCGGCTGCGCAGCGCGGCGCGGGTCCGGCGCACCCCGGCCGGGTCATGTCGGGCCACGGCGGCGTCGACGGCCTGTTCCAACTTGTACTGCGACAGAGGTCCCCACCCGACGGCGGCGTCGGCGATGTCGGCGTCCACCGCGGCCAGCGCGTCGGGATCGGTGACCAGGGCGGTGCGCCCGGCGATGGTGGTGATGGTGCGTACCGGCAGCTGTCCGGCCATAAACAGGGCCCCCACCTGCGGAAGCCGGTCCCGCAGGGAGATCGCCAGATCCATCAACCCGCTGGCACGGCCGTGCGAGACGGTCAGCGCGCAGGACAGCTCCGCCGCGCAGGCGTCCCAGTCGTCACAGGCCCAGTCGGGGTGCTCATCGATCAGTCGGCGGCGAGTGAACTCGGCGATCGCCGCCAGTCGGCGGGCTTCGGCGGCAGCCGCGACCCGGCCCCAGTCACAGACCGCGTCGATCAGCGCGGCCTCCGACAGTCCCGACAGTCCCGACAGTCCCGGCAGGGCGTCTGGGCCGACCATCGACATATCGAACATATTTTCGACACTAGCCATACCGGCCCACGTCGACCATCCCCAGATGCGTCTTTGTGGATGAAGCCACAACTGTGGACAACCGGGGCCCCGGACTACGCTGCGTACCCATGCGGGTCGGAGTGCTGGGAGCCAAGGGCAAGGTCGGAGCCACGATGGTCGCGGCGGTGCAATCCGCCGGGGACCTCACCTTCACCGTCGGGGTGGACGCCGGTGACGAACTGACCCAACTGACCGACACCGGGACGGAGGTGGTCATCGATTTCACGCATCCCGATGTCGTGATGGACAACCTGAAGTTCTTGATCGACAACGGAATTCATGCGGTGGTCGGCACCACCGGATTCACCGAGGGACGTCTCGACCAGGTGCTGGACTGGCTTGCCGGGAAGCCGGACGCGTGCGTGCTGATCGCACCCAACTTTGCGATCGGCGCTGTGCTGACCATGCATTTCGCCACGCAGGCGGCGCCCTATTTCGAGTCGGTGGAGATCATCGAGTTGCACCATCCGCAGAAGGCCGACGCCCCGTCGGGCACGGCTGCGCGCACCGCCAAGCTCGTCGCGCAAGCGCGAAAAGACCTGCCGCCCAACCCGGATGCCACCAGCACCGGACTGGACGGCGCCCGGGGAGCCGACGTCGACGGCATCCCGGTGCACTCGGTGCGGCTGACCGGACTGGTCGCCCATCAAGAGGTGCTGTTCGGCACGCAGGGCGAGACACTGACCATCCGTCACGACAGCCTGGACCGCACCTCGTTCGTTCCCGGAGTGTTGCTCGCGGTGCGCAAGGTCGCAGACCGTCCGGGCCTGACCGTGGGCATAGAGGCACTGCTCGACCTGCAATGAAGTGGGCGCGCACCCAGCTGCTGATCGGGTTCTTCTGTGCGGCCCTGGTCGTCTACTTCGTCCTGCTGACCCGCATCGCGATCGCCCTGATCACCGACGGACGCCTGCCATCGATGGGCCTTGGCGTCGCCCTGTTGATCTTCCCGATGATCGGCATGTGGGCGATGATCGCGACCCTGCGGGCCGGACTGGCCCATCAGCGCCTCGCCCGGCTGGCCGCCGAACAGGGCATGGACCTCGACGTCAGCGCCTTGCCGCGACGCGCGTCCGGCCGCATCCAGCGCGACGCCGCCGACTATCTGTTCGACACCCTCCGGGCCGAACTCGACGACGACCCGGAAAGCTGGGTGCGCTGGTACCGGGTGGCCCGGGCCTACGACTACGCCGGGGATCGCCCCCGGGCGCGGGAGGCCATGAAGAAGGCTGTCGCGCTGCAGGAACGGAGCCGTCCGTGCCGCGACTGCTGATCGTCCACCACACCCCGTCGCCGCACTGTCAGGAGATGTTCGAGGCGGTCTTGGCCGGGGCGACGGACCCCGAGATCGAGGGCGTCGAGGTCGTCCGCCGAGCGGCGCTGACGGTCTCGCCGGTCGAGATGCTGGAGGCCGACGGCTACGTGCTGGGCAGTCCGGCCAACCTGGGCTACATCAGCGGTGCCCTCAAACACGCGTTTGACCAGTCGTACTACCAGCTGCTCGACGCCAGCCGCGGCCGACCGTTCGGCATCTACCTCCACGGCAACGAAGGCACCGAGGGAGCCGAGCGCGCCATCGACGGCATCACCGCCGGGCTCGGCTGGGTGCGGGCTGTCAAGACCGTCGTGGTGATGGGTAAGCCGGCGAAGGCCGACATCGAGGCGTGCTGGAACCTCGGCGCGACGGTCGCCGCTGCGCTGATGGCCTGACCGTCACGGAGTCGAGCCTCGGCACGTTTTAGGAACAGCCGGAGTGGTAATCCATGTCCGCATGATTCGGTCTTTATCGATTGTTGTGACCGGAGACGGTGCCTACACTTGTCGTGCGCGGCTCGTCAAGAAAACAACGGTAATGAAATTCGACAAGAGGCACGTATGACAGCCTTTTACGAAAAGATGCGCGGCTGGACGCAGCGAATATGGGTCGCCGCCATCGCAGCGGTCGCGCTGCCTGGGCTAATCGGCGTTGGCGGTGCCGCAACCGCGCACGCGTTCCCCAGACCCGGTCTGCCGATCGAGTACCTGATGGTGCCATCGCCGGCAATGGGCCGCGATATCAAGGTCGAGTTCCAAAGCGGCGGACCCAATTCACCAGCGGTCTACCTGCTCGACGGCGTGCGCGCTCCGGACGACTTCAATGAATGGGACATCCACACACCTGCCTTCGAGTGGT
>CAYLWH010000062.1:8790-25975 GCA_964387245.1 uncultured Mycobacterium sp. | reverse complement strand
CGCGGCCAGCGCCGGTTGGCGGGCGCCGACGGGCAGCGCGGCGACCTCGGCGACGGCGGCGGCGTCCCCGGGACGCGACTGTTCGACGGAACTCAGGTCGACGTCGAGATTTCGGCGCACTCCGGCACCGGTCAGATCCACCACCCGGCGCAGCCAACGTGACCGTCCGCCGAGCAGTTGGGAGTTGCCGTATGCGCGTCGCAGGTACAGGTGCGTGTCGTGCTCCCAGGTGATGCCGATGCCACCGAGCACCTGGATGCAGTCCTTGGCATTCGCCCTGGCGGCATCGACTGCGGTGGCCGCCGCCAGCGCCGCCGCAATCGACAACTGATCCGCGTCGTCTTCGCCCGCGGCGCGCGCGGCGTCGGCGGCCGCCACCGAAATCTGCTCCGAGCGCAGCAACATCTCGGCGCACATGTGCTTGATCGCCTGGAAGCTACCGATGGGTCTGCGCGCACCTTCGCGTAATCGACGGCGGTCGTTAGTGCCCAACGGGCAACGCCGGCGGCCTCGGCCGCCAGCAGGGTCGCCGCCAGATCCTCGATTCGCTGCCCCGGCACCGAGAGCGCAGTCACGGGGGCGCCGTCGAGAACTACGCGCGCCAGCGGCCGGGAGAAGTCCGTGGCCGGCAACGGTTCGACGACGACGCCGGCGGTGGCGGTGTCGGTCATCAGCCAGCCATCGGGGCCAGGTAGCAGCACGACGCCGCCCTTGACCGCGCCCAGGACGAAGCCCGCTTCACCGGTTGCCCGCCCGACGTCGACGTGCAGCTGCGCCGACAGCGCGAAACCGGCCGCTCGCTCCCCCGACATCAACGATTCGAGCACCGCGACGTCGTCGACCACCAGGGTCGCCAGCGCGGTCGATGTGACCGGGCCGGGAACCAGCGCGGCCGCGGCCTCCTCGAGCATGGTGCACAGGTCGGTCACCGCGGCACCGGCGCCGCCCGCCTCGTCGGGAACCGCGACCCCGAACAGGCCCAGTTCGGCGAGTCCGGCGTAGGTCGGCCGCCACGCCTCGGGATGGCCGCGCTCGACCTCGCGCGCCGCGGCTGTTCCGCCCGCCCCGGCTGCCCAGGTACTGATCAGATCGCGCGCAGCGGACTGCTCGGCGGTGACGGCTCGACAGACCCCAGACACCGGACTCCTCGGATTGGCGGAAGAGGGCCGGTACGGCCCACTAGAACGTGTTCTAATGGTGCCAGCGGTCGGCGGTCAAGTCGAACACCGTCCAAGAGGACACGCGGTGTCTCGGGGGGATCCACGGAGGTCAGCGATTCACGTCCGTCCCGCGTACCGTTGCCAGCGAGTACGCCACATGAAGGAGCTGTCCGGCGCATGTCGACGTCAACAGATGACGCATCCCCCGACGGCGGATCACGGGGTCGGGGACCGCACCCCAGGGAGGTACTGACCGTGCCGGTGCTGGCCGAATCGGAACTCGGTTCCGAAGCGCAGCGCGAAAGGCGCAAGCGCATCCTCGACGCGACCATAGCGATTGCGTCCAAAGGCGGATACGAGGCGGTACAGATGCGCGCCGTCGCCGACCGCGCAAACGTGGCAGTAGGCACGCTCTATCGCTATTTCCCGTCGAAGGTGCACCTGCTGGTATCCGCGCTCGGCCGTGAGTTCGAGCGCATCGACGCCAAGACCGACCGTTCCGCGGTAGTCGGTGGCACCTCGTTTCAGCGGCTCAACTTCATGGTCAGCACGCTGAACCGGGCAATGCAGCGCAACCCGCTGCTGACCGAAGCCATGACCCGGGCATACGTCTTCGCCGACGCGTCCGCCGCCGCCGAGGTCGACCACGTGGAGAGGATCATCGACTCGATGTTCGCCCGCGCCATGGCCGAGGGCGAGCCCACCGAGGACCACTACCACATCGCGCGGGTGATCTCCGATGTGTGGCTGTCGAATCTGCTGGCCTGGCTGACCCGGCGGGCGTCGGCGACCGACGTCAGCAAGCGACTCGACCTCGCAATGCGTCTGCTCATCGGGGACGGCGACCGGCCTGGGATCTGACCGGTGAGCGACCCGACCGGCGACCTGCGGCGTGCGCTGTCGGAGGCCGCGCGGGTGCCCCGACTGCTGGTGGCGTCGGACTTCGACGGCACGCTGGCGCCGCTGGTCAACAATCCGGCCGACGCGCGGGCCCTCCCGGAGGCCGCTGCGGCGCTGGGTGCCCTCGCGGACCTGCCCGACACCCCGGTCGCGTTGATCTCGGGACGCTCGCTTCAGGTGCTCACCTCGTTGACCGGCGCGCCGAACGGTGTGCACCTGATCGGCAGTCATGGCGCCGAGTTCGACACCGGCTTCACCCAGGAGATCGACGCCGTGTTACTGGCCACCATCGGGGAGTCGTTGGAGGACATCGCGGCCGCCCATCCCGGTGCGACGGTGGAGTACAAGCCGGCCGGTGTCGCGCTGCACGTCCGGAACGCCGCCCCGGACGACGCGCAGGCCGCGCTCGCGGCGGCCCGTACGGCCGCCAGGTCATGGCGGGCCGAACTCACCGAAGGCAAGGCGGTTCTGGAGTTCGCGGTGATCACCACCGACAAGGGCGCGGCCATCGAGATCCTGCGCAGCCGTGAAAATGCCTCGGCCGTGGTGTTTTTCGGCGACGACGTCACCGACGAAAAAGCCTTCCGGCGACTGCACGGCGCCGATGTCGGGGTGAAGGTGGGTCCCGGGGAGACGCTGGCCGGCTTCCGCGTGGACACACCGGCCGATGTTGCCGGTGCGCTTGCGATGCTGCTGACCGAGCGGGCCCGCCGCTGACACCGGGGACGACGTTTGGGTCAGTGGATCGAATGGCCCGATCCACCGCTCCCGCCGCCGTGGACGGCCGGCGCGGGCCTACGGTCGCCGCCCTTACGCTGGGCCGCCGACCACACCACCAACCAGACCGCGGACACGATGGTCACGATGACGAAGCTCGGGGGCAGGTTGAACATGGCCGACAACGCCAGTCCGGCCCACACCGACCCCAACGCCAGGGCCGTCGACACCGCCATCGCCGTCGCAGGTCTCGCCGTCAACATAATCGCGGTGGCGGCCGGGGTGACGACGAGCGCGAACAACAGCAGGGTGCCGACGGCCAGCACGGCCATCGTCACCGCCGATCCGAGCAGCGCCATGAACACCACCGACAGCAGCCGCACCGGAACGCCCCTGGCCTCGGCGACCGCCGGATTCACCGAGGCGAACAGCAGCGGCCGGTAGACGAAGGCGATCACCGTCGCCAGCACGGTCACCGCGACAGCGAAGACCACCAACTGCTGGTAGGTCACCGCCAGCAGGTTCCCGAACAGCACGTTGGTCACGGTGCTACTGCTGCGGGTGGCCAGCGAGCTGAAGAACAACCCGAGCCCGGTCGCCGCGGCCAGTACCGTGCCGGTGGCGACCTCACGGTCGTCGGCCCGTTTACCCAGCGCCCCGATCACCAGGGCGCCGCCGATGCAAAAGACCGCCAGACCGACGCCGACCGGCAGACCCACCAGCACCGCACCGGTGGCACCGGGAAAGCCGATGTGCGCCAGCGCATGTGCGGCGAACGCGCTGTTGCGCACCACGATGAAGTAGCCGATCAAGCCGGCCGCCAGCGCCACCAGCGAGCCGCCCAGCAGAGCGTTGCGCATGAACGTCGACGTCAGGATGTCCCACCACTCGTCTTGATAGCCGATGGCGAGCATGCTGTTGCGCATCAGACGCTCCGCATGTAGAGCTCACCCTGCGGGGTGTGCACCACCTGGATGGACGTGCCGTAGAGGTGGCTGAGCAGGCCTTCGTCGACCACCTCGTCCATGGTGTCGAAATGGGCATGCCCGTCCAACAGGTAGATCGCACTGTCGAGCACCCCGAGCAGGGGGTTGAGATCGTGCGCGACGACCAGAATCGTCACCCCGAGTTGGTCGCGGATTCTGGCCAGCAGCGTGACGATCTCACGTTGGTTGCGCAGATCGAGTGCGGTCAGCGGTTCGTCGAGGATCAGCATCCTGGGACGTCCGACAAGCGCCTCGGCGATGGCGACCCGCTGTCGCTGGCCGCCGGACAACTGCGAGAGCCGGCGTCGGGTGAACATCCCCGCGCCGACTGCGGTCAACATTTCATCGACCCGGCGGCGTTCCTCGGCGCCGGCCCGGCCGAAACCCCAGCGGTTGCCCGTCAGCCCGAGTAGCACCGCGTCACAGGCCCGGATCGCATTGCCGGCCGCGGCCGCATAATTCTGCGGAACATAGCCGACCGATGCGGTCGCTTCGCCGGCCGGCCGGCCCAGCACCCGGACCTCGCCGGAAGCCACCGGGAGAAGTCCGAGCACCACCTGCAGCAGCGTGGTCTTACCCGAACCGTTGGATCCGATGACCGCGGTGACGCCGCCGGCGGGCACCTCGAAGGTGCCCTCCGACCAGATCAGCCGCCCGCCGCGGACCACACTGACATCGTTGAACGCCAGTGCGGGTTCGCCCCGGGGCTCAGGAGTCGACACCCAGCGCCCTGGCCAGCGCGGTGAGCTGTTGCACCTGCCAAGCTTCGAACGATTCCGCGTCGGGCGCCACCGTTTCGGTCACTTCCACCACCGGAACGCCCGCCTCCTCGGCCGCCCTGCGAAGCTGGCCCGGCATCGAGCCCGCGGTCTGTGTGTTGAAGATCAGTACGTCAGTTCCCTTGCGCTGCAACAACTTCAAAAACGCATCGAGGTCGGCGGGCGACGGGTCGGTGTCATTTCGCGCGGCCGTCGCATAACCCGGCGGAGTGACGTCGCGCAGGCCCACGGCGGCGGCCATGTCCTCGAAGACGTCCTCGGTCGCCGCATAGGTCTTGCCGGCGGCGCCTGATCTGAGGTCGCCGATCAGGGTGTCGTACGGCGCCAGCGACTCCGTGAAGGCCGCACGGCGCGCGGCAAAATACCCGCCGGCATCGGGCGCGAGTTCGGACAGCCCCGCGGTGACCGCGTCGGCAACCGCCGTCACCACGGCCGGGTCGTACCAGAGGTGCGGATTGACCGCGTCGGCGTCGTCGGACCCGGGGCCGGGTCCGGGTCCGGGGCCGTAACCGATCTCCGCCGCGCTGATCACCGGGGCGTCCGGGGCCGAGGTCGCAGCCAGCTTGGCGGCCCACTGGTCGTAGTGGCTGCCGTTGACGACGACCAACTGGGCACCCCGGAAAGTCGCGGCGTCCGCCGGGGCGGGCTCGTAGTCGTGCGGATCGACCGACGAGGCGGCCAGCACCGTCTTCACGGCGGCACAGTCTCCGCCCAATTCGGAGACGATCGAGCCCCACTGGTCCACACTCACCACAACGTCGACGGGCGTGGTGGGACAGGCCTGCGACGGATTCGACGCCCGGTCTGCACCCCGACCCGTGTCCCCGCCCGAGCACGCCGCGGCACTCAACGGTGCCACCAGTGCGAAACCGACCGAGAACGCGCGGGCCGCAGAGATCGCTATCACACCGATAATGATAACCGTTTTCATTAATGCTGTGCCAACCAGCCCGCGCACCTGCAACAGTCTTGGGGCCTACCCTGATATCTCGTGACGAGCCCGCTCTCCGTCGACCTCAACGCCGACCTCGGCGAGGGCTTCGGCATCTGGCACCTCGGCGATGACGACGCGATGCTGAACGTCGTCACCAGCGCCAATCTCGCCTGTGGGTTCCACGCGGGTGACCCCGCAGGGTTGCGTGCCGTCTGCCGACGGGCCGCCGCAATCGGCGTGCGCATCGGAGCTCAGGTCGGTTACCGAGACCTGGCCGGGTTCGGCAGGCGCTACATCGACGTCTCGGTTGAGGATCTCACCGCCGATGTCATCTACCAGGTCGGTGCCCTGCAGGCGCTGGCCCGTTCCGTCGGTGCCACCGTCGGGTACGTGAAACCCCATGGGGCGCTGTACAACACGATCGTCGGCGACCGGGACCAGGCCCGTGCTGTCGCCGAGGCGGTGCGCGCCGTGGACGCCACCCTGCCGGTCCTCGGTCTGTCCGGCTCGGAATTCTTCGCCGAAGCCTCTCGATTGGGCCTGCGCACCGTCGCCGAAGGATTCGCCGACCGGGGCTACCGATCCGATGGCACCCTGGTGCCGCGTGCCGAGCCGGGCGCGGTCCTGCGGGACGCCGACGAGATCGCCGCTCGCGTGGTGCGGATGATCACCACCGGGCAGCTTACGGCGGTCGACGGCACTGTCTTGCCGGTGCGGGTGGAGTCGGTGTGCGTGCACGGTGACTCGCCGGGTGCCGTGGAGATCGCCGCCAGGGTGCGCGACCGGCTCACCCGTGATGGTGTGGTGCTGGAAGCGTTCTGCTGATGCGACTGCGACCCGGCCGGCCAAACATCTCGCGTTACGCCGGCATGTTCGACATCCCCCTCGCGGCGCCGGACGCACCGTTGACGGTGACCTGGCTCGGGGTCTCCACCCTGCTGCTCGACGACGGTGATTCAGCACTGATGACCGACGGGTTCTTCTCCAGACCCGCGCTGGTCCGGGTCGGGGCCGGCCGGATCGCGCCGTCGCCTCCGCGGGTGTACGGATCGCTGGCGCGGCTCGGAGTGCGCCGACTCGACGCGGTCCTGCCCGTGCACAGCCACTACGACCACGTGCTCGACTCCGCATTGGTCGCCGAACGGACCGGAGCCACGCTGGTGGGCGGCGAATCCACGGCAAACGTGGGCCGCGGCCACGGCCTGCCCGCTGACCGCATCGTGGTGGTCGACCCCGGCGCGCCGCTGCGCCTCGGTGCCTTCGAGGTCACGCTGATCGAGTCCCGGCACTGCCCACCGGACCGGTTTCCCGGAACCATCACCGAGCCGGTGCAACCGCCGGTGAGAGCCTCGGCCTACAAGTGCGGCGAGGCCTGGTCGACGCTGGTGCTGCACCGGCCTTCCGACCGTCGATGTCTGATTCAGGGCAGCGCGGGCTATCTTCCCGGCGTGCTGGACGGTCAGCGGGCCGAGGTGGCCTACCTCGGGCTCGGTCAGCTGGGCCGGCGACCCCGGCACTACCTGACCGAGTACTGGAACCACACCGTGCGCGCCGTCGGCGCCCGCACCGTGGTGGGCATCCACTGGGACGATTTCTTCCGGCCGTTGTCGAAGCCGTTGCGCGCCTTGCCCTATGCCGCCGACGATTTGGACGCCTCGCTGCGGGTGCTGGGCGGGCTGGCTCGGCAGGACGGCGTCACACTGCATCTGCCGACGGTGTGGCGGCGCGAGGACCCCTGGGCTTGAGCGCCGCTCTGATCCTGGCGCTGGCGCTGCTGGTCGTCGTCGCCGCTACTGACGCTGCGGGCCCCGGCGCTGACGGGCGATCTCGGCGAGCACCACACCGGCAGCCACCGAGGCGTTGAGTGATTCGGTGGGCCCGGCCATCGGGATCGAGACGATCGCGTCGCAGTTCTCGCGGACGAGCCGGGAGAGCCCTTTGCCCTCCGAGCCCACGACCACCACGGTCGGGCCGGAGGCGTCCAGGTCGTCGAGTGCGGTGTCACCGCCGGCGTCCAGACCGACCACTTGCAGGCCGGCGTCGGCCCACTGGCTGAGGGTTCGGTTCAGGTTGGTGGCCCGGGCCACCGGAAGCCGGGCCGCCGCGCCGGCGCTGGTGCGCCACGCCACCGCGGTCACCGAGGCCGAACGCCGTTGCGGGATCAGTACACCCTGGCCACCGAACGCCGCGACCGATCGCACGATGGCGCCCAGATTGCGTGGGTCGGAGATGTTGTCCAGGGCGACCAGCAACGCGGGCGCCACGTCCGAAGTCGCCGAGCGCAACATGTCGTCCGGGTGGGCGTAGATGTACGGCGGCACCTGCAGGGCGATGCCCTGGTGCAGGCCGTTGGTGCTCATCCGGTCCAGGTCGGTGCGCGATACCTCGAGGATGGCTATGCCGGAATCGGCTGCACGCGTGACGGATTCGGTCAACCGCTCATCGGATTCGACGCCGAGTGCGACGTAGAGCGCGGTCGCCGGCACGCCCGCGCGCAGGCACTCGAGCACCGGGTTGCGGCCCAATACCACCTCGGCGCTGTCCTCGGTCTTCTTCGGCCGGCCCTGCTGTTGGCGCACCGCCTTGTTCGCGCGCTTGGCCGCCGGATGGTTGGGGCGCTGGTGCGCCGGCGGTGTCGCGCCCTTGCCTTCCAGTCCGCGGCGGCGCACCCCGCCGGAACCGACCGTCGGCCCCTTCTTGGTTCCGGCCTTGCGCACCGCGCCGCGTCGTTGTGAGTTACCCGCCATTACCTGTCCGCCTCTGCTGTGGCGTCCAGCAGGCTCCATTGCGGGCCGTCCGCGGTGTCGGTCACGTCGATACCGGCCTCGTTGAGGCGGTCACGGATCTCATCGGCGCGAACCCAGTCGCGCTCCGCACGGGCTTCGGCCCGGCTGTCCAGCGCCCACCGGGTCAGCACATCGATCGCCGCCAGCGCCGCCGAGGTCTCGTCCCGGGACTTCCAGTGCTCGTCGAGGGGATCGCAGCCGAGGATCGCCGTCATGGCACGGATCGACGACGCGTGCGCCAGTGCCGCCTCGTGATCACCCGAGTCCAGTGCCCGGTTGCCGTCGGCGCGCGCGCTGTGCACCTCGGCCAACGCCGTCGGCACGGCGAGATCGTCGTCCATCGCGGCTGCGAATCGCTCTGTCCAACGGCCGATCTCGACCGCGCCGACCCGGGTGCGCACCCGGTGCAGGAAGTCCTCAATGCCGGTGTACGCCTTGACCGCGTCCTGCAGTGCCGCCTCGGAGAACTCCAGCATCGACCGATAGTGGGCGCTGCCCAGGTAATAGCGCAGCTCGGCAGGCCGAACCCGTTGCAGCACAGCGGGAATGGACAACACATTGCCCAGTGACTTACTCATCTTCTCGCCGCCCATGGTGACCCAGCCGTTGTGCAACCAGGACCGGGCGAAGACGTCACCGGCGGCGCACGCCTGGGCGATCTCGTTCTCGTGATGCGGGAACACCAGATCCATTCCGCCACAATGGATGTCGAATTCAGAACCGAGATACTCGTGGGCCATCGCGACGCACTCCGAATGCCAGCCCGGCCGGCCGCGGCCCCACGGCGTCGGCCATGACGGCTCACCGGGCTTGGCACCCTTCCACAACGTGAAGTCACGCTGGTCACGCTTGCCGGTCGCGATCCCTTCGCCCTGGTGCACGTCGTCGATCCGGTGCCCCGACAGCGCACCGTAGGAGGGGAAGCTCCGCACGTCGAAGTACACGTCACCGGCACCGGTGTAGGCGTGGCCGGTGTCGATCAGCCGTTCGATGAGTTCCACGATCTGGGTGATGTGGCCGGTGGCACGCGGTTCGCACGACGGCGGCAGCACGCCGAGTGCGTCGTAGGCCGCGGAGAACGCCCGTTCGTGGGTGGCGGCCCACTCCCACCACGGGCGTCCGGCCGCGGCCGCCTTGTTCAGGATCTTGTCGTCGATGTCGGTGACATTGCGGATGAACGCGACGTCATAGCCGGTGGCCAGCAGCCAGCGCCGCAACACGTCGAACGCGACGCCGCTGCGGACGTGGCCGATGTGCGGCAGGCCCTGCACGGTGGCCCCGCACAGATAGATCGACGCGTGACCGGAGCGCACCGGAACGAACTCACGCACGACACCGGTCATGGTGTCGTGCAGCCTCAGCCCGGCGCTTTCAGTCACGACGTGGCAGTTTACCGGCCGGACCGGGTACAACCGCCATCGGCGACGACGAGCGCCGTGGCGATCGCCGCCAGGCCTTCACCGCGTCCGGTCAACCCGAGTCCGTCGGTGGTCGTCGCCGACACCGACACGGGTGCCCCGAGCAGTCCCGACAGGAGCTCCTGGGCCTCGCCTCGCCGGGATCCCACCCGCGGCCGGTTGCCGATCACCTGGACTGCCGCGTTGCCCACGCGGAAACCGTGCTCGGACAGCAGAGCGCGCACATGGGTCAGCATCGCCGCACCGGTCACACCCGCCCAGCGCGGATCGTCCACCCCGAACACCCCGCCGATGTCGCCCAGACCTGCGGCCGACAGCAGCGCATCACACAATGCGTGCGCGGCGACGTCGCCGTCGGAGTGACCGGCGCAGCCGTCGGCGCCCTCGAACAAGAGACCCAACAGATGGCAGGGCCGGCCGGGTTCGATCGGATGGACGTCGGTGCCCAACCCCACCCTGGGCAGCGCGGAGCTCATCCGGCACCGCCCAGAACCGCCTCGGCCAGCAGCAGATCGAGGGGGGTGGTGATTTTGAACGCGAGTGGGTCACCCTCGACAACCTGCACCTGACCACCGATGTTCTCGACCATCGAGGCGTCATCGGTGAAAGACGCCGTGCCGGCCCGCCGGTACGCCCGCAGCAACACCTCGGTCACGAAGCCCTGAGGGGTTTGAACGGCACGCAGGCCGGACCGCTCCGGGGTACCCAGGACGACACCGTTGGCATCAACGGCCTTCACCGTGTCGCTGAGCGGCAGAGCTGGAATCACGGCGGTGTGGCCCGCGTGCAGACCGGAGACCACGCGAGCGATCAGGGCAGGCGGAGTCAAGGGGCGGGCCGCGTCGTGCACGAGAACGAAGTCGGCGCAACCGGCGGCATCGAGTGCGAGTCGAACGGATTCGGTGCGGTCTGCGCCACCTGCCACCACCGTCGCGTCCGAGCCCAGAATGCGGGTCGCCTCGTCGGTTCGGCCGGGCGGCACCGCCACGACGACCTCGTCGACAGCGCCGGAGGCGCGCAGTCCGGCCAGGGCACGTTCGATGAGCGTCCGGCCCGCGAGTTCGACGAATGCTTTCGGAACTCCGGCGCCCAGTCGCTCGCCCGAGCCCGCGGCCGGGACGATCGCGACGGTGCGCCGCGGTGCGGTCATCTGCTACGGATTGGAGTCCGGGCGGCTAGGACGCGGCGGCGAGCACCTCGTCGAGAATGATCTCCGCCTTGGCGTCATCGGTGTTCTCGGCCAGCGCCAACTCACCGACGAGGATCTGCCGCGCCTTTGCCAGCATGCGCTTCTCGCCCGCGGACAGCCCACGTTCCTGATCGCGGCGCCACAGGTCACGCACAACCTCGGCGACCTTGTTCACGTCGCCGGAAGCCAGCTTCTCCAGATTCGCCTTGTAGCGACGCGACCAGTTGGTCGGCTCCTCGGTGTGCGGAGCCCGCAGCACCTGGAAGACCTTGTCAAGCCCCTCCTGACCTACGACGTCGCGGACACCGACATACTCGGCATTGTCTGCGGGTACTCGGACGGTCAGGTCGCCCTGGGCGACCTTCAAGACGAGGTATTCCTTCTGTTCGCCCTTGATGGTCCGGGTTTCGATCGCCTCGATCAACGCAGCACCGTGATGTGGATAGACAACGGTGTCTCCGACCTTGAAAATCATCAGATTAGAGCCCCTTTCGCTCCCCAAGGATAGCACGGGCCGCGAGCACGTGCGTCCAACGGTGCAGGTCAGGGGCACTACAGATGAACACTAGGGGTTGACAGCCCGACGAATACATGCAGTGCGACACCCATTTTGGGCAGTGCCGCGAGATGCCGCGAGGTTGCCACGGCGCCCGCCGACGCCGACTACCGCGCTGCGTACTAAAGTTCTTCAAGTCCGGAAGGTAGCGTCGAGCTAACCGCGGCGGTCGCGAGCAGGAGGCATCCAGTGTTGCGTTTCGATACCCGTCGGGCGGCCACCACCCGCATCGGCCTGGCCGTCGGCGGCCTGCTCGTCGTGTCCGCCCTCGCCGGCTGCGGCGCGGGGCAAGTCTCCCAGGTGGCCACCCAGGCGCCCGCGATCAACGGCACGTCGGGCGACGTCGGGCCGATCGCCCTGCGCAACGTGCACATTCAGGCGGTCGAAACCGGCGACGCGCTCAAGCCCGGCAGCGACGTCCCGCTCATCTTCACGGCCGCCAACGGCTCACCGGACGTCGCCGATCGGCTTGTCGGGATCACCACCGGCATCGGCACGGTCACGGTTACCGGCCAGACCGCGGTGCCCGCCGGCGGCAGCCTGGCCGTGGGCGAACCGGACGGCGCCACCGCGCTGGGCGCCCTCGAAGACATGGACTCTGCCGAGGCGAGCGTGGCCCTGACCCAGCAGATCCGCAATGGCTTGACCTATGACGTGACCTTCATCTTCGAGAAGGCCGGCGAGACGACGCTGGCGGTGCCGATCTCGGCGGGCGACGCTCCGCGCCGGGAATCCGCCAACCCGTAGGCGCACCATCGGGCGCCGTGTCTGCGCCGATGTGTCGGTCCTGCCGGATACCGTCAGTCGTGGCAAAAGCAGGCACGCGAACCCGTCCGCAGTACCGCTGCTCGGATTGCCACCATGTCACCGCGAAGTGGGTCGGCCGCTGCCCGGAATGCGGGACCTGGGGCACCGTCGGCGAGGTCGCGGTGCTCGCGTCACTCGACGGAACCCGCCGCTCCCAGGTGCCCGCGGCCGCCGCGGTGCCGATCAGCGCCATCGACCCGGACCGCACCCGGCACCTGCCCACCGGCGTCAGCGAACTCGACCGGGTGCTCGGTGGCGGGGTGGTGCCGGGTTCGGTGACACTGCTCGCGGGGGACCCGGGTGTCGGGAAGTCGACGTTGTTGCTCGAAGTGGCGTACCGCTGGGCGGCGGGCGGGCGCCGCGCGCTGTACGTGTCGGGCGAGGAGTCCGCGGGCCAGATCCGGATGCGCGCCGAGCGCACGGGATGCACCCATGACGAGGTGTACCTCGCCGCCGAATCCGACGTGCACACGGTGCTCGGCCATCTCGATCAGGTGCGGCCGTCGCTGGTGATCGTCGACTCGGTACAGACGCTGTCCACCACCGACACCGACGGCGTCACCGGCGGGGTGACGCAGGTCCGGGCCGTCACCACCGCACTGACCGGCTACGCGAAAGCCGGGTCCGGGGTGGCCATGGTGCTGGTCGGCCATGTGACCAAGGATGGCGCCATCGCGGGCCCGCGTTCGCTGGAACACCTCGTCGATGTGGTCCTGCACTTCGAGGGCGACCGTAACAGTGCGCTGCGCATGGTGCGCGGCATCAAGAACCGGTTCGGCGCGGCCGATGAGGTGGGGTGCTTCATCTTGCACGACAACGGAATCGAGTGCGTCGCCGATCCGTCGGGACTGTTCCTCGACCAACGGCCCGAACCGGTCCCCGGCACCGCGGTAACCGTGACGCTCGACGGTAAGCGCCCGCTGATCGGCGAAATCCAGGCGCTCATCGGCACCCAGGAAGTGCCCTCACCGCGGCGGGCGGTCAGCGGCATCGACCAGTCACGCGCCGCGATGACCGCGGCGGTACTGGATTCCCGGGCCGGCGTCAGGCTGGGCAAGCATGATGTCTACCTGTCGACGGTCGGTGGCATGCGACTGACCGATTCGTCCTCGGATCTTGCGGTCGCGATGGCGATGGCGACCGCCTATGCCGGTCTGTGCCTGCCCACGTCGACCGTCGTCATCGGCGAGGTCGGACTCGCCGGCGATCTCCGGCGCGTGACCGGGATGGAACGCCGACTGGCCGAAGCGGCCCGTCTGGGTTTCACGTCGGCCATCGTTGCGCCCGGGACCAAATCCGTGCCCGACGGACTGAAGACGATCGAAGTCGCCACCGTCTCTGCGGCACTCAAGTCGATGCTGACCATCGCGGTTCGCCCCGTCAGCAAACCTCCCGAGGTCAAGGCCGCGGTGCGACCGGAACTCAAAGTGATAGACGGTCGTCCGGCGCGATCGGATACAGGGAACAATGGCTGGTCGTGATACCCAGTTCCGCAACGAACGCGATACTGCGTGAGACCGTCGGCCGCCTTGCTCCCGGCACCGCGCTGCGCGACGGCCTCGAGCGAATCCTGCGTGGCCGCACCGGTGCGTTGATCGTGCTCGGCTACAACGACAGCGTCGAGGCGATCTGCGACGGCGGCTTCGCATTGGACGTGCGCTACGCCCCGACCCGACTGCGGGAGCTCTCGAAGATGGACGGCGCAGTGGTGCTGTCGACGGACGGTGACCGGATCGTGCGCGCCAACGTGCAACTGGTTCCCGACCCCTCCATACCGACGGACGAGTCCGGAACCCGGCACCGGTCGGCCGAACGCACCGCGGTGCAGACCGGCTACCCGGTCATCTCGGTGAGCCATTCGATGAACATCGTCACCGTCTACGTTGCCGGTGAGCGTCACGTTGTCGCGGATTCCGCCACCATCCTGTCGCGGGCCAACCAGGCGATCGCCACCCTCGAGCGGTACAAGACCCGGCTCGACGAGGTCAGCAGGCAGCTGTCCACCGCTGAGATCGAGGACTTCGTCACCCTGCGGGACGTCATGACCGTGGTGCAGCGACTCGAGATGGTGCGCCGCATCGGCCTGGAGATCGACAACGACGCCGTCGAGTTGGGCACCGACGGCCGTCAGCTGCGTCTTCAGCTCGAGGAGCTGTTGGGCGGCAACGACAGCGCCCGCGAACTGATCGTCCGCGACTACCACGCCACGCCGGAGGCGCCGTCCAGATCCGAGGTGGCCGCGACGCTGGACGCGCTGGATGCGCAGTCGGACGCCGAGTTGCTGGACTTCACCGCCCTGGCGCAGGTCTTCGGCTATCCATCCACGCTGGAAGCCCAAGATTCGGCGCTGAGCTCGCGCGGTTACCGCGCGATGGCCGGCATTCCCCGGCTGCAGTTCGCCCATGTGGACCTGCTCGTGCGCACCTTCGGCTCACTGCAGGGTCTGCTGGCCGCCAGCGCGGCGGATCTGCAGTCCGTCGACGGAATCGGCGCGATGTGGGCCAGGCACGTCCGAGAGGGGCTGTCCCAGCTGGCGGAATCGATGATCGCCGACCGGCTCGCCTGACCCGCGGCGCTGCGCCTCAGCCGGCCGGGGCGTCGGCGGACGGCTCGGCGAGCACGAACGGCACCGTCGCCGATCGCAGATTGCCGAGTTGTACAACGAGGTTGTAGGTGCCCGGCCCGATCGGCTGCCGCGGCAGCGGGCACTGCGCCGCGGATCCCATTCCGGTCCACGTCACCTCGGTCGTGACCTGCTCGCCCGGATTGAACGTTTTGACCAGCGTCTCGTTCGACGGGGCGCAATCCAGGTTTGACCACAGCCGCTTGTTGTCCAGTGTGTAGACGTATGCGGAGAGGACCGCGGCGCCGACGTCACGCTGGCAGGATGTCAGTCCGATGTTGGTGACCACCATGGTGAACTTGGGCTGATCGCCGATGACATAACGCGGTTCGCTGGTGATGCCCTTGACCGCCAGGCCGGAATCCGGGCAGTCGTCGCCGGGCTTGAGCGGCGGCGGCGGTTCGACCGCCGCGGTCGGCGTCGGCGTGGGCGCGGGACTCTGCTCGGCGGGCGGGATCACGGGCGTCTTGACGTCGGGTGCCGGCGGTGCTCCGAGCGGGCCCTGCGACGTGTTGGGTTCGGCGTTCTGCGGATCAGTGGACTCGCCGCCCCCCAGAACCATGAAGAGGATCGCCGCGACCACCACGACTGCCAGTGCCGCGACACCGATTGCCAACGCGCGGCGGCGGCGGTATATCTCGGGTGGCAGCGGCCCATGCGGTTCCAGTTCCAGCACCTTCTCACGGTAAGCCCAGGTCATCGCGAGCGGTCCGACCACGCCCGGCGTGTCGCCTGTGGATCAGCCCGCCACCCGGGTCAACTCACCCGCCAATGTCACCGAGGTGCGCGCGCAGGGTCGCCCTGCCGTCCGCCAGATGGTAGGTGACGCCGGCTATCGCCACCTTGCCGGCATCGATGCCTGCCTTGATGGCACTCGACCGGGCCAGCAGTTGCGCACTCGTCTCCACCACATGACGCCCCTCGAATTCGTCCACCCGAGTCAAGCCGTCGCGACGGCCGAGCAAGATCGAGGGTGTAACGCGCTCGATGATGTCACGCAAATATCCGCCGGGCACCGCACCGTCATCGAGCGCGGCCAACGTCGCCTTCACCGCGCCGCAGCTGTCATGCCCGAGAACCACGATCAGCGGGACGTTGAGCAACGACACGGCGTACTCGATGGATCCCAGCACCGCCGAATCGATGACATGGCCGGCCGTGCGAACGACGAACATGTCGCCGAGGCCCTGGTCGAAGATGATCTCAGCCGCCACCCGACTGTCGGCACACCCGAACACCACGGCGGTGGGCTTCTGTTCCACCGTCAGGCTCGCCCGGTGCTCGATGCTCTGGCTCGGATGCTGCGGCTTGCCGGCGACAAAGCGCTCGTTACCCTCTTTGAGTGCCTTCCATGCGGTCACGGGACTGGTATTCGGCATGGCCGACATTCTGCCCTGCCGGCCCGGCGGGCACCCGGTGAGCATCCGGTCAGGGGAGTTGGTCGCCTGGTTCGACCGTGCCGGGCGCGACCTGCCGTGGCGCGAGCCGGGCGTCAGTGCCTGGCAGATCCTGGTGAGTGAGTTCATGCTCCAGCAGACGCCGGTGGCCCGGGTGCTGCCGATCTGGCTCGACTGGGTGGCTCGCTGGCCCACACCGTCGGCCACAGCGAACGCCGGCCCCGCCGATGTACTGCGGGCGTGGGGCAAGTTGGGCTATCCGCGTCGGGCCAAGTGGCTTCACGAGTGCGCGACAGCGATCGCACGCGATCACGGCGACGTCGTTCCCGACGACGTCGATACGCTGATGTCGCTGCCCGGGATCGGCAGCTATACGGCCCGCGCGGTGGCCTGCTTCGCCTATCTGCGGTCGGTACCGGTCGTCGACACCAACGTGCGACGCGTCGTTGCCCGAGCGGTGCACGGTCGCGCCGACGCGGGCAAGCCGACTGCCGCCCGCGACGAGGCCGATGTGGCCGACCTGCTGCCCGACCACGCCACCGCGCCCCGGTTCTCGGCGGCGCTGATGGAACTCGGCGCACTGGTCTGCACGGCGCGCAACCCGCGCTGCGGAGTCTGTCCGCTGTCGGCATGTGCGTGGCGCGACGCCGGATACCCACCGGCGACCGGCCCGGCCAAGCGGGCGCAGAAGTACGCGGGCACCGACCGCCAGGTGCGTGGCCGCTTGCTGGATGTGCTGCGCGCCAGCAGCTTTCCGGTCACCCGGGGCCGGCTCGACCTCGCGTGGCCGACCGACCAGGCACAACGGGACAGGGCGCTGGATTCGCTGCTGGTCGACGGGCTGGTGGAGCAGACCCGCGACGGCCGGTTCGCCCTGTCCGGCGAAGGCGACGAGGCGGCCGAGGGACGAGGCCGCTGAGAAGCCGAGCATCA
>CAYLWH010000062.1:0-8690 GCA_964387245.1 uncultured Mycobacterium sp. | reverse complement strand
GCGGCCGAGGGACGAGGCCGCTGAGAAGCCGAGCATCAAATCCCCAAGGCGACGACTGACCTTCATTCACAGGTGAAGCTGCGCCGGTAGTCCGACGGGGTCACGCCGATTATGCGGCGGAAGTGGTGCCGCAGCAGGGTCGCGGTGCTGAAGCCCGCCCGTTCGGCAACCCGGTCTATCTCCAGATCGGTTTCCTCGAGCAGTCGCCGCCCGTACAGCACCCGTTGGTCGGTCACCCACTGCATGGGGGTCGTGCCCGTCTCCTCGACGAACCTGCGGGCGAAGGTACGCGCAGACATGTTGGCGCGCCGCGCCAGGGAGGTCACCGTGTGCGGCTTGTCCAGATGCTGGATGATCCAATCAAGTTGGGGGGCGAAGCCTTCCGAGCAACGGATCGGGATCGGCTGGTCGATGTACTGGCGTTGACCGCCGTCGCGCTGGGGCGGCACCACCATCCGGCGCGCGATCACGTTGGTCACCGCGCTGCCCAGTTCCCGCCGCACCAGGTGCAGGCACGCATCGATTCCGGCGGCCGTTCCCGCGCTGGTGATCAGGTTGCCGTCGTCGACGAACAGGACGTTGCGGTCGACACGGGCGGTCGGGTACCGGCGGGCCAGGTCCGCGGCGTGCATCCAATGGGTGGTGCAGGCCCGCCCGTCGAGCAGGCCGGCCGCGCCAGCGACGAAAGCACCCGAACACACGGTCAGGATGATGGAGCCCGCCGCGGCGGCCGTACGCAGCGCGTCGAGAGCTTCCTGCGGATAGCCGTCGCCGGCTCCCATTGCGATCGCCGGAACGGCAACCAGGTCGGCTCCGACCAGCGCGGACAGGTCATGGTCCGGTGTCAGCGACGCCCCGACGGACGTGCGCACCGGGTGGCCGGCCCGCGGCCCGCACACCTTGAAGTCGAACTTCGGTACGCCGTCGGCGGAGCGGTCGATGCCGAAGACCTCACAGATCACGCCGAATTCGAAGACGGCAAGGCCGTCCAGGACAAGGGTGGAGACACTGTCAAGCATTGGCAGTATTTTATACTACTGCGTCTTTCCTGCCACTGTTGGCTGGATATTTTCGTCAGAATAATTACTGCCATGAATGCTGCACTGAACTTCCTGCTTCTGTCGGTGGTGCTGCTGGTGCCGTTCGCGCTGGTCGCCACATTCGCATCCAGAGCGCGTCGCGACGGATACCTGCGCTGGCATCCCGACCAGTTCCGGTTCGCCGCGCCGATGGTCGGGCGGCTGTTCGGCGACGACGCCGACCTGCGCCGGACCGCGCACGACATCGACGCCATCCGCACCCGGTTCGAGCATCAGCCGAGCTGGCCGGAGTCAGGTGTGCGAGGCGAGCGTCGCTAGCACAAAGTCGACGACGGCCGTCCGGTAAGCCTCGGGTGCATCGTCGTGGATCAGATGGCCAGCGTCGGGTACGTGCGCGTAGCTCGCCCGGAAACCGACCCGCGCCATCTCGGCCATCTGCCCGCGCGGGGTCACCGAGTTGCCCGCCTCCAACAGCAGTGCAGGCACTCGGGCCGCGCTCCACTGGTCCCAATAGTCGCGGGTGCCCCATTCCGCGGCGATCTCGACCCAACGTTCGGGGTGGCCATGCAACCGCCAACCGGTCTCGGTACGGTCGAACGCCTCCGCAAAATAACGACCGGCGACCGGACCGAACTGGTCTATCACCGCCTGCTCGCAGGGAAACTCGACGGGAAGCGCCTGCACCCATGGTTCCCACGGGCCGGTGGTTCGGCCGCGGAAATCGGGTGCCATGTCCTCGACCACCACGGCCGCCACGAGTTCGGGGCACCCGGCGGCCAGACACCAGGAGTGCAGAGCCCCCATCGAATGCCCGATCAAAACGGCGGGCGCGTGCAGTGTCCGCACGGATTCTCCGAGGTCGGCCACAAACCGCTCGGTACAGATCGGATGCGGGTCGGGCACGCCGCGGCCCCGGTGCCATGGCGCGTCGTGGGTGTAGACGGCGCCGAGCCGTCTCAGCCATGGAATCTGTCGTGACCACGTCGAACCGCGGCCCATCAGACCATGGACCAAAACCAGCGGGACGCCGTCGCCACCCTGATAAGCCAGGTACCGAAGCGGGTCGATCGGCATACCCGCATCTTGCCTGGTCGGTCGTCGGTCGGACGGCGCGCGGTAGCCTTGCCTCATGGCCGTGGTGAAGATCAATGCAATCGAGGTGCCTGCCGGCGCCGGCCCCGAACTGGAAAAGCGCTTCGCGCATCGCGCGCACGCCGTCGACAGCCAGCCGGGGTTCCTCGGCTTCCAGCTGCTGCGTCCCGTCAAGGGCGAAGATCGCTACTTCGTGGTGACCCAGTGGGAGTCCGACGAGGCCTTCCAGGCCTGGGCCAGCGGCCCGGCGATCGAGGCACACAAGGGACAGCAGACCAACCCCGTCGCCACGGGTGCATCGCTGCTCGAATTCGAGGTTGTGCTGGACGTTGCCGGGTCAGACGCGCAGGCTTAGCCGGGCAGTCGGCCGGACTCTTGCGCTGATATTCAGCGCCATCCTTGTCGCCACCCTGGCCGCCGGCTGCGCGCATACCTCCACACCTCCCGCGAATGCGGGTGACTTGGGTGCCCGGATCAGCCTCAACACCCCGCAGGGCGTCCGGGCCAAGCAGGTCATGGACATGCTCAACTCCGACTGGCCGATCGGTCCGGTCGGCGTCAAGACCCTGGCCGTCCCCGACCAGGCCGACCACATCGGCGCGGTCATGGACAACCTGTGGTGGGAGCGTCCCTACACCGTCGCCGGCGTCGACATCGGTGCGGGATCGGCCACGCTGCACCTGCTGACGTCCTACGGCGCGCGCCAGGACATCGAACTGCGCACCGACGAACGCACCCTGGTGGACAAGTTCGTCGTGCACACCCATCCGCCTCCGGTGCACAGTTGGGCAGACGTCGACGCCGCGCTGTCGAAGTCCGGGGCCCGCTACTCCTACCGGGTGTCCAAGGTGGTCGATGGACGGTGCGAGCAACTCGCCGGCTCCAACACCGCCGATTCCCTGCCACTTGCGTCCATCTTCAAGCTCTATGTGCTTTATGCGGTGGCTGAAGCGGTCAGGGCGGGCACCGTCACGTGGAACGATCGGCTGACGATCGCCGACGAAGGAAAGACCGTTGGCTCGTCCGCATTCGACACCATGCCCGCGGGCACCCAGATCTCGGTTCGGACCGCCGCGGCCAAGATGATTGCCAACAGCGACAACATGGCCACCGATCTGCTGATCGAACGAGTGGGGACCGAGGCGGTCGAACGGGCGCTGGCCGCCGCCGGACATCATGACCCGGCCAGCATGACCCCGTTCCCGACGATGCACGAGTTGTTCTCGATCGGTTGGGGCGAACCGGATCTGCGCGACGAGTGGAAGAACGCCGACCGCGCCGGCCGGGCCCGGCTGCTCAAAGAAGTCAGCACGCGGCACTACGAACCGGATCCGTTGCGAACCCATTCACCGGCGTCGGCCTACGGCGCAGAGTGGTACGGCAGCGCAGAGGACATCTGCCGAGTGCACGCCGCACTGCAGAACGGCGCCACCGGGGCCGCAGCGTCGGTGGTCGACATCATGTCGGAGATCCCCGGAATCGACCTCGACCGCACCGAATGGCCCTACATCGGCGCCAAAGCCGGCAACCTACCCGGCGAGCTGACGTTCAGCTGGTACGCGGTCGACCGCACCGGCCAGCCGTGGGTGGTCAGCCTTCAGACGAACTGGCCCCGTTTCCACGGCACCACCACCGGCGCTTGGCTGATGATGGTCATCAAGGGGATGTTCGGGCTGATACCCGTCGGGAAGTAGCGCCCTCTTCTACCCCAACCGCAGTGTCCAGGCCTGCCCCCGGCGGTGCATCCTGGTACGGCTCAGCGGTTCGACGTCCATGCGCCAGAACGACTTCGGCGGCGCATCGAGGGCCAGCAGCACCGCGGCCCGGACCACCGCCGGATGAGTTACCGCCACCACCCGCATGGGTGCGACGGTGAGCGCGTCGAGCCACTCGCGCACCCGGGCAATGAGCTCGATCACAGACTCCCCGCCATGCGGTGCCTGCTGCGGATCGGTGAGCCAGACGGCCAGTCCGTCGGAATCCACCGCGTCGAGGCCGAGACCGCGCCAGCGGCCGTAGTCGAGATCCGCCAGCCGCGGATCGATGTGGGCGTCCAAGCCGAGCAGCTCGGCGGTCTGGACAGTCCTGCGCTCCGGACCGCAGTTGACGAGATCCACCGAACCGAGGGACGGGTTCCCGGCGAGTCGTCGCCGGCCGAGGTCGTTGACCGGCTCGTCGGTCGGGAATCGTCCGGCTGACATGGCGTCTGTCATGGCATGCGACACCAATGTCAGCCGGACTGTGTCACTCATGCAATCAGGGCGTCCCGACGCTTGCCGTCGAGCAACCTCGAGAACATCGATGCAGAAGCCAGGCCGATTGTCGCCCAGATGATCACCTGGGTTACCAGGCTGGATAGCCGGAACTCGTAGAGATCCACGGCCGGGAAGCCCGGGAACACGATGGTTCCCGCATCGTTGGTGATCGGGCCGGGCGTCTCATCGATGGTCGGCAGGATCAGCATGACCACGGCCACCGCGACGACGTAGCCGGCACCCGCCGCGAGCGTGGCATTCCAGGCCCCCAGCTTCGGCGCGAGACTGCTCCGCAGGCACACGGCCACCACCAGCAACGCCGCCGACAGGAACATCATCAGCAGGTACAGCAAGGCACGCTGCTTGATGGTTTCGTCCAGGCTGGTGGCCGGCGGGTTCGGCGGGTACTTCAGCCCCGGCGCGATCCACAGTGACACGAGCATGCCGCCGGCCACCAGCACCGACAGCACGCGGGCGGAGACATTGAAACGGCCGTACGCGACACAGAAGACGACCGCGAACAGCGCGCCCATGGCGATGCTGAACAGCAGCACACCCAGACCCATGCCGACGGTGGACTGAACGCCACGGGTGAACAGCTCACCGCCGTCGGCGTGCGAATGGCCGTGACCCGCTGCAGCGTCCATCGCCTCATGGGCGACCGCCGTGCCGTCCTCGAAGTCGATGGCGCGGCCGACGATCGGCTCGACAAAGGCCTTCGCGAAGAGGAACGCGAGCACACCGGCCAGGGCGCCGGCCAGGATGCCGCGCCAGATGATGGCTCTTTCCATTGTTGTCAGCGCTCTCCCGCGTCAGTGGCAGGGGAAGCCGAGCAGGTGACGGGCGTCATGCACGAACTCATGGATGTACATGTTGTCGGCGCCGAGGATCGAGGCCGCCCCCTGATCGACGCCGATGAAATAGAGCACCATCAGTGCCAGGAAGGCGGTGATCGACAACCACAGTGCGGATTTGGTGCCGGAGAGCGCGGCGGCCGGCACATGGGCCTTGTGCACGTTCGGTGTGGTCATGAGGGTTCCTTCCCGGGATTACGCGTCCCGTGTCGACAGGTGACGGGCGTCGGGTCTGACTGTGACAGCGGCGCGACCGTTCTGGACTTACACCAGATTCCTAGCTCGTCTGAGTACCCGAGGATCGTACGCCTGTCCGGCGGGCGGCACACGGTAGCTCAGAACGGTGGAGTGTCCGGGTCCGCGTCGTTGAGTGCGCGCTCAGCCCGGATCCGGTGTGCCCGTGCTTTGGTCCGGGACTGTCTTCGCTTGGGCATCTTGCGCCCTCGCGCGGGCGAGGGCGGCGGTTGACCGGTGACCGGCGGTGGCGGTGCCGTTGTGCCGCTAAAACTCGGAAACAGCAGTCCCGCTGCGGGTTTGGTGGTGTAACTGTGTCCCGACGGCGTCGTGACGGTGAGGCTGCCGTCGGGGTCCTGGCGGTCACTCCAGCCGGGCCAGAAGGTCTTTACAAGGTGATGTTTACGGCAGTATGCCTTGACGTTGGACGGATGGGTGGCACCCGCTGGCCACGGCACGGTGTGATCGATGTCGGCGGATACCGCGGGCTGATCGCAGCCGGGGAAGCGGCAGGTCACATCGCGGGCCCGGACGAATCGGTCCAGCGTGGCCGACAGCCGGTAACCGCTCTCCGGGCAGGCGACGGGCGCTTCGAGAACGCGGACCTTGGCACCGCGGGCGATCAGGTCTGCCAGCAGCCCGGCCGGCAGCAATCCACCGCGGGGCAGCCCGGGTATCAGGGCGGCCGCGGCCGGTCGTGGACGCGCCACCGGTGCGGCGCTGGTACCGCCTGGGCCCGCCTCGCCGGCAGGCTGGCCGCCACCCAATCCACGCGGCCCCGACGGCCCCTGTGGACCCTGTGGACCCGGGCCGGGTCGGGGATCGTCGGGATTCGGGTCGACCCGCCCGGTCCCCTCGGGGTCGTCCCCGTCGGGACCGTGTTCGAAGTCGATGCCGCCGTGCATCTCTGGATCGGCCGGCTCGGCCAGCCCTGCGGGATCGGCCAGGATGTGCACCACGAAGCGGGCCGCGACCTCGTCCTCGCCGGTGCCGGCAAGGCAGTCGGCACCACCGCACCGGCAGGGCAGCCGCGCGGCGCGAGCGGCCAGCGCGCCGACTGCATCGGCGCGGCGCTGGGCCAGGGTGCGGGGGTCCTCGGCGCACACCGAGGCAACCAGCGATCGGATGGCCTCGTGCAGCAGCGCGGCGTCGGCGCCGGACAGCCGACCCCACACGCTGGCGGTACCCGTTTCATCGTTGCGGTCACCGATGGTGAAGTTGCGGCCCCGCAACGTATTCCGGCTTCGCCGCACCGCCGCGGGGTCATGGCGGGCGACGATCGCGTCGATGGCCCGTTCCAGCCGGTACTGGGACAGCGGCCCGAACCGGGTCGCTGCGTCGGCGAGCTCGGCGTCGATGGCGGCCCGCGCCGCCGGATCGGTGACCAGTGCGGTGCGATCGCAGATGGTGCCCACTGCCCGGGCGCCGAACCGGCCGGCCAGATGCGCTCTGCCGACCAAGGGCAGTCGGTCACGCACCGTGACCGCGTCGTCCATCAACCCCGACGCCCGGCCGTGTGAGACGGTAAGTGCGCAGGCGACCTCGGCGGCGCACGCGTCCCAGTCGTCGCAGGCCCAGTCGGGGTGTTCATCGACCACGCGGCGCCGCACCAGCTCTGCGACCGCGGCACTTGTGCGGGCATCGGCCGCCGCCGCGGCCCGGGAGCTGTCCTGGATCGCCGAGATCAACGCGCTATCAGTCAGCGGACGCAGATCACCCGGATCCGGCAGCACCATTTCGAACATACATTCGATATTAGGGCCAGCTGTCGGGGCCGCGCAGCCCTGGGATCCCGGCTTGTGGACGAAACTTCAACTGTGGACTACCCACAAACAAACAGCGGCGACCACCCGAAATGGTGGCCGCCGCTGTTATGTCGTCGTGAATAACCGCGAATTACGAGTGAATTACTCGGAGACCGTCGCCGAAGCCGTTCCGGAAGCAGCGCCGGCGAGATCTGGGCCGACCGCGACCGCCTTCGGTGATCCGGAGAAAATGAACTTCGCGTCCTCGCCGGATCCTTCACCGTCCCAGTTCTCGACATCGACGGTGACGACCTGCCCCGGGCGGATCTCATCGAAGAGGATCTTCTCGGAAAGGGCGTCCTCGATCTCGCGCTGGATGGTCCGGCGCAGTGGCCGCGCGCCCAGCACCGGGTCGAATCCGCGCTTGGCCAGCAACGCTTTGGCCGTGTCGGTCAGCTGCAGTTCCATGTCCTTGGCCTTGAGCTGCTTGGCGACCCGGCTGGCCATGAGATCGACCATCTGGATGATCTCGTCCCGGGTCAGCTGGTGGAAGACGATGATGTCGTCGATGCGGTTGAGGAACTCCGGCCGGAAGTGCTTCTTGAGTTCGTCGTTGACCTTCAGCTTCATCCGCTCGTAGTTGTTGTCACCGCCACCCTGGGTGAACCCGAGTCCGACGGCCTTGGAGATGTCGGCGGTGCCCAGGTTCGACGTGAAGATCAGCACGGTGTTCTTGAAGTCGACCGTGCGGCCCTGACCGTCGGTGAGCCGGCCGTCCTCGAGCACCTGCAACAGGGTGTTGTAGATCTCCTGGTGGGCCTTCTCGATCTCGTCGAACAGCACCACCGAGAACGGCTTGCGGCGCACCTTCTCGGTGAGCTGGCCACCCTCCTCGTAGCCGACGTACCCCGGCGGGGCGCCGAACAGCCGCGAGGCGGTGAAGCGGTCATGGAACTCGCCCATGTCAATCTGGATGAGCGCGTCGTCGTCGCCGAACAGGAACTCCGCGAGCGCCTTGGACAGCTCGGTCTTACCGACACCGGACGGTCCGGCGAAGATGAACGAGCCCGACGGCCGCTTTGGATCCTTCAGCCCGGCACGGGTACGCCGGATGGCTTTGGAGACGGCGCGCACCGCATCTTGCTGCCCGATGATCCGCTTGTGCAGCTCGTCCTCCATCCGCAGCAGACGGGTGGTCTCGGCCTCGGTCAACTTGAACACCGGGATACCGGTCCAGTTGCCCAGCACCTCGGCGATCTGCTCGTCGTCGACCTCCGCGACAACGTCGAGGTCCCCGGAGCGCCACTGCTTCTCCCGCTCGGCACGCTGCGCGACGAGCTGCTTTTCCTTGTCGCGCAGGTTGGCCGCCTTCTCGAAGTCCTGCGCGTCGATCGCTGATTCCTTTTCCCGCCGGGCGTCGGCGATCTTCTCGTCGTACTCGCGCAGGTCCGGCGGAGCGGTCATCCGGCG
>CAYLWH010000061.1:0-26049 GCA_964387245.1 uncultured Mycobacterium sp. | reverse complement strand
TCGCCACCACGATCGGTGTCGGCGGAATCCCATTGAACCTCGATGACGTCACCGCGGTATAGGCGCCCATCATCGGACTCACCACGACGTCGCCGACCCGCAGCGTCGGCATCGGGTAATCGCGGGCGACGACGTCGGCGCTGTCGCATGTCGGGCCCGCCAACGTCACGGGTTCCGTGCGCGGCGGCCGGCCGCCGTCATCGAGTTCCGACAACGCGAGGATCGGCGGGTGGACGTCCTCGGTCATTACGTTGGAGTAACTGCCGTAGACCCCGTCGTCCAGGTAGTGCCACGGTCGGCCCGCCCGGATCGCACTGCCGACGACGCTGGTCAGCAGGGTCATGCAGTCCGCAACGATGAAACGACCCGGCTCGGCGAGCATCGTGTGGTCGCGCCGATCGCTTCCGAGGGCCTCGTTGACAACGTCGGCGATCGCGCTGATGGGCGCCGCGTCCACCCGATAGGACACGGGGAAACCACCACCGATGTCGATGATCGGCGCCTTCAGACCGAGCGTCTGCTCGACGTGCTTGCCGAGCTCCAGTACCGAGCGGATCGCGTGCCGAAACGGCTCGATCGACGAACTCTGACTACCCACATGGAAGCTGAAGCCCGCGAACTGTACTCCGGCAGCGGCAACGTGCTTGACCAACAATTCGGACTCGCCGAGGTCGGCGCCGAACTTGGTCGACAGATCCGATTTGGCGGACGGATTGGGGAACGCCAGCCGCACCAGGATCCGGATGTCGGATTCGCGGCCGACGAACTTCTGGGCCTCGACCTGGTTGTCGACGACGAAGGTGCGGATGCCCCGCCGGTAGGCGAATGTGATGTCCGCCGGCTTCTTGACCGGATGGGTGTAGATGCAGCGAGACATCGGGACACCCAGCGCCGCAACGAGATCGACTTCGGCGGTGGTGGCGACGTCGAAGCTGCTTCCGCAGGCCGCCAATACGGTCAGCACCGCGGGATGCGGCAGCGCCTTCACCGCGTAGTGCAGTACGAATCCCCGAAGGTGCTCGGTGAGGACCGAATATTGCGCGGCCACCCGGTACGGGTCGAGCACCAGCAGCGGAGTGCCGTGTTCGGCCACCAGGTCCCGCCACTGCCCGCCACGGGCGCGCAGTGCGCTACGCAGCTGCGACCGTCGCCGCGGATTCACGGTCGACCTCCTCGCATACCGGCGTGCGCACCAATACCAGGGCATGGAAGCGTTCGTAGCTGAAGATCGCCAACACGTAGAAGCCGGCGTCGGACACCAATTTGGCGAAGATCCAGCCGGTAACCGTGCCACCGAACAGGATGGGCCCCAGGTAGTAGGCCACCGGCCGGACGAGCAGACTGTCGAGGAGTTCGGCGGGTCCGAACTCGACCACGACGCTCCGTAGCGCGAGCGCGTTCGAGATGAGCACGCGTCGCACCGTTGGCAGCGACTGATGCGCGCGGTAGGCGATGCGGATCGCGGCGAGATATGCCGCGGCGTAGTAGCCGACCGAGGCGCCGATGGTGGCGACCACCGCGGCCGCAGCCAAGGATCCGGTGATCTCGTAGGCGATGGCGGCACCGCCGAGTTCGCCCACCGTCCCGGCGATTTCGCACGGCAGATACCGCCGTACCCATTCCAATGATTTCTTACCCCGAGTGCGTTCGCTTCCCATGGATGAACTGTCCGGGTGGGTGCCGCGCCGGTGCACGAGTAGGGGACTACCCGAATATGGCGGCCAGCCAACGGACCTCGATCACGGGAGCCGCACGTTCTACCAGTAGCAAGCTGGTAGTACCGGACAGTCCCCGCGTGCCTTTCGGCGCCCACCGGCGCGAACCCTGCCGCTACAATTGGCAGCCACGACCGCACTGTTACCGGTGTGGCCAATTCACTGCCAGGGCAAGTCATTACGTTGGTCGTCAAGTCAACGACGGAAGATTGTCAGCCGTGAATCTCGCGGTGCAATTGTGGGATGTCGTCGTCTGCGCGCCGAAAACGGTGCATGTGTTCGGACATTGCGGGGCTTGACATGGCCTCGAATTCCTTGGGCGGCAATGCCATCTGGAAGACCAGTCCGCGGTCGTCGGTCCCGTCCGCCAGGGCTCCGAGTCCGGCGACTGGCAATTTGACCAACAGCGTGCAGTAGGACGTGTTGGTGTCTTCGAAGCGGATGCGATACACGCCGATGCCGCTCAGGTTCGTGACGAGCGGGTTCCACTGGTCCGCATTGAAGGCGGTCGATACGCAGCGGGCACCCCGCCACGCACCGGCAGCGTCGAGGAACTGTTGGTTGATGCGCATGTCGCAGTGTTCGTCGGCAAAGTGGTCCACGGTGTGACGGATGCGTTCGGCGATCGAACCGGCCGCCTCTCCGCGTCGCAGGTCCACGTTCAGGGTCGTGATGATGTTGCCGACGAGCATCGGATCCAGGCCGCACCGATTCCGCGCATTCACGACGATGGCGAGGGTGCGACGATCCACCGCGGGATCGGCGTTCATCAGCGCTTCGGAAACATGTGCGCACACAACGTCGTTCGAGGACAGGCGCATCCGGTTTCGGTAGGCGTCGCGCATGCGGGCGATTTCGTGGTCGCCGAAGTAGAGACTCAGAGTCCGCTGCTTGCGCGCATCCTTCGCCAGATACAGCGCGCTACGCGCAAGTTCTGCCAGCCCGAGGCAGCGCACCCCGGGCTCCCGAGCGCCATCGGCGGGGAGACGCTCGTCGAGGTAGGCGGCGCGGTCTTCGACGATCACCGGCTCGGCGAGTGGTTTGTCGGCCGCGGCGGCCGACCACGCGTTCATGAAGTGCATCAACGTCTGCATGTCGCCGATCGCGTGGTGCCACGAGAAGCCGATCGCGGTCGCATCGTCCGCAAGGTGTGTGACAAGCACCTTGCAGAGCGGCCCGAACCCCCATCGGGACGTGGCGCCGTTCACCGGGTCGACGAGCCACAGACCGCGGTCCTGCGACGCCGAATGGATCGCCTCCCCAAGCGTGCGGTCGGACGACACGGCCGTGAAGGGCACCCCATGGCCCGCACATCGGATTCGCATCCTGCCGTTCACCGTGGCCATTCGCCCCGCGAAGATCGGAAGATTCTCCAGCGCGCGCGCAAATGCACCGGTGAGCGCCGTGATGTCGAGATGACGCTCAAAGAAGAAGACGATGTGGATCGCCAAGTTTGCGACAATGGCGTCGCCCACATTGCAGCGGATGTCGAGCCGTGGTGTGTGCAACGGTCTGATCAGCTGCGTCGACACAAGCCGCAGTTTACGCCTGAAGGGTCCGGCCCACGCTTGGTCGGCTGGGCTGGGTTCGGCGGCTCACCACTACGCACCCGCCGCGTTTCGGGGTATGGGCGACGCCCCGAAAAAACGACTTCTCATCGGCGGCGGCATCGGTGTGGATTCGGAATGTCTGCAGTACCGTCCGCAGCACGATATCCATTTCGGTGATCGCGAAATCAGCGCCGATGCACCGCCGTGCTCCGCCACTGAAGGGCAGCCATGCTGGTGGCCTGGGGCCGCGGAAGCGGTACGGATCGAACCGCTCGGGGTGCGGGAAGATTGCCGGATTCTCGTGCAGATCGGCAATGCTCACCAGCACCGTGCGATTGTGCGGAATCCGCCACTTGTCGAGGTCGAAGCTCGGTGCACTGACCCGGCGGCCAGCCACATCGATGACAGTGCGCACCCGCAGGATCTCCAGAATTGTGGCCCGACGGAAGTCGCTGCCCCCCTCATCGACCTCGCTGACCAGTTCGGCCAGCACGTCTGGGTGGCGCCGCAATCGCTCAAACGCCCAACCCAGTGCCGATGCCGTGGTTTCGTGGCCCGCACCGATGAAGGTCAACAGTTCGTCACAGATGTCAAGGTGCGGCATTCGGGTTCCGTCGTCGCACCGACTGCGCAGCAACAATGCCAGGACGTCGGCCCGCTCGCCGAGATGCGGATCGGCGTCGGCGTGAGCGATGAGTCTTAGCACGATCCCGTCGAATTCCTTGCGGAACTCGTCCAACTTGCGCCACGGACCATGGCGTCCGGCCGGGAATTGCGGCGCCGGCACGAATGCCAAGCGCGATCCCAGTTTCACCCATCCCGGGACGATCTCACGGAGCCGTTCCAGTTCGTCGCGTTGCGCCCCATCCGCGCCGAAGAGCGTCCGCAAGATCACATTCAAGGTGATCCTGTTCATTGGTTCGAGAGTCCGGAACTCTCTGTTCTCGGGCCAATTCGCGCTTTCACGCAGTGTTTCGACCTCGATGACCTTCTCGTATTCCCTGAGGGGCTGACCGCGATACGCGGGAGCGAGCAGTCGGCGCCGATCGCGATGTCGATTGCCGTCGAGCGCGAATACCGATCCCGGCCCGAACAAATTGCTGAGATTCGGCTGCACGTTGACCAACTGTTCGGGGGTCGCGGCGTACACCGACCTCACCAGATCCGGATCCGAAACCACGACGGAATGACCAAAGAATGGGACGTTGATTTCAAAGACGTGTCCGTACCGCTTGATCCAGTTCCGCATCGCCCTGCGGCGAAAGAGGGCGAACTCGACACCCTGCACCAGCTTGGGTAAGCGCACTGGCGGCGGGTTCATGGGTTTTTCGTACGGATCGGTCATGGCAGGATCGATCATCGGGGCCTTCCGACTGCGATGTTCCTCGGCACCACTGGGGGTCACCGTTATGCGGGTCGCGACGCTGCGCTACGTGCCTTCTTGGACGGGAGGCAGGTACCTGCCCAGAGTAGCCGGGTCTTTCGCCTCGGCGGCAGGCAGATAGATACGGTAGTTCAGGCGGAACTGCCCGTTGTACGGAGATGGCAACCAGTTGCTCTCGTGGCCCGCCGGTGACTGGTTCTGGATGTAGATGTCGAGGGAACCGTCGGGATTGCGCATCAGCCCCGGGGTTCGGTCGCCGATGGAGAATCGGCTGATCGGGTTCTTGACGAGCTGAAAGTCCGGCCCGTACATGGTGATTGACCAGAATCCGTTCGGCAGTGTCGGCGGGATCTGGTCGGTGTCGAAGTGCAGCAGGTAGCGGTTGGCACCGTCGAGCAGCGCGGCGTCACCATCTTCGTAGGTGCTGAAGTACTCGGCCTCGTCGCGGTCGTGGACGAACAACCCTTCCAGCGAGCCCGCCGCACGATCGAGGTAGTTCACGCCATAGGTCCCCGGCTCCAGGTTGTTCCACCGCGTCGGGTACGGGGTGCCGCGGTATTTCACCTTCCAATTCATGATCTGCGGGCCGTCGGCGGCGGCCCGGGCCAACCCGCGCCGCATCGGTTCACTGAGCGCATCGACGTCCATCGGTGTGCCGACGGCGATCCCGCCCCGACTGAGCAACTCGACCGCGGCCTCGTTGCCCGGCGGCGGCGGATTCTCGGTCAACAGATCCGCGAGCGTCTGGAAGAAGGCCAGGCCGCCCTCGTAGTGTGGCCGGGTACCGAGGTCGGGCACTCCGGCCTGACCGTGTTCGGCCGGATCCGTCCAGTTGTCCAACGAGGTCAGCGTGAACTGCTCCTGCAACTTGTTGACCTCGGCGAGGTCGGCGCCGTTGTCGGGCAGCACGCCGATACGGATCGCGAACATGACGCTGTCCGTCGGCAGTCGGTGCTCGATGACGCCCGTGGGGAGCGTCCCTTTCCAGTTCGGCCCGACGAACGCATGATTGCCGCCCTTGCCGTCGGTTGCGCGGGTGCCGATGTAGAACACGTTGTTGGTGTAGCTGTCGGCGACTTCGACCGACCAGTACCGGTCCGGAACGTCCGGCGCGGTCAGGATGATCGGCTGATCGGCCAGTTCCAGTAGGGCACCGCTGTACACGGTGTCGTTGTTGGGCGTGTACGGCATGACATCATCAGCAGTGGCAAGGGTTTTCATGTGGCCGATCTGATTGATCGGTGCCGCGGGTGCGTATTGCTTCGCCTTCTCCAACGCTGCAGGGTCAAGGCGTAGGCTGCGTTCCCGGTCGAAAATCGTTAGCGGAAGCCCGAACACGTAGTTCTGGACCCCGACCGAATACGCCCACTGCTCCTCGGACTCCGCGTCTACAGCGCGTGGGTCGGACTTGTCGGGTGGGGCGCTCATCGTCGTGCTCGGCTTGGATAGGGCGGGGTCGCGCCCGGAGTCGTTCTCGGCGCAGCCCGCCAGTGTGGTGGCGATCAACCCGAGTCCTACGCAGATGGTGGCGATCGCCGTGCGGCACGGGACCCGACTCCCCAAGCCATCGTCGAGGTGGACATCCGGCGGGCGTTCATGCATCGTCCGATGGTCTCACCGGTGTCAACGGCTGCCGTGCCGGTCGTAGCATGGCCAACATGACGCAGGCCGCTCCTCCGGTGAGGGTAGATGAAATCCGCGAGGCGGTCTTTCCGAAGCCCCCGATGGGCAAGCGTGGATACGACGAGAAGTCGGTGAACGACTTCCTGCAACTCGTCACCAGGCGACTCGACGGGCGTGGGTATATGTCGGCCGAGGATGTCCGAAACATCAGATTTTCCAAGTCACCGGTGTTCAAGCGGGGTTATGACAGAAGCGCGGTCGACGACCTTCTCGACCGTATCGCCGCCACTGTCGAGGGTCTGGAAGCGACCTGACCGAGTCGTGTAGCGCTGCGTTGCAAGGGGTTTCGTGCATGAGGCGTATCGGAGGGACGACGACGTGGCCGAATGGATAACCAGACGCGCCAACGAACTCGCGGAGCTGGCCGTCTTCGCGGACTGCTTCGGCGCAGACCTCTATCCCTTGGCGTCGATGATCGAACCGCGGCAGGCCCACGCCGGCGAGGTGCTGATGCGCCAGGGCGAGTCCGCTGACTTCTTCCTGATCATCTCCAGTGGCAGCGTGGTCGTCGAACACCGCCATCCCGACGGCAGCACCGTCGCGGTCGACGTGGGGGCGGGCCGCATCGTCGGTGAGATCGCACTGTTACGGCACACGGCGCGCAGCGCGACGGTCCGGGCGGCCGAGGATCTCTCGGGTTGGACCGGTGACGATGACGCTTTCGACCAGCTGATCGAACTACCGGGCGTGCTGGTGATGTTGGTGCGGACCGCGCGTCAACGATTGGCCGCATTCATCACACCGGTTCGGTTTCATCCGCGCGAAGGCACCCAACTGCTCCTACGCCCGGCGCTGCCCGGCGACAGTGTGCACGCCGACCAGGGCCCAGTGGAGTTCTCCACCGACACGATGTATCGCCGGTTCATGACCGCGCGGGAACCGACACAGGCATTGATGGATTACCTCTTCCAGGTCGACTACATAAACCACTTCGTCTGGGTGGTGGTCGACGAGGAGGAGGACGCCAACATCATCGCCGATGCCCGATTTGTCCGGGACGAGACCGACCGCACCGTCGCCGAGATCGCGTTCATCGTGGGCGACGAATATCAGGGCAGGGGAATCGGGTCGTTCCTGATGAAGGCCCTCGTCGTCGCCGCGCACGTGGCCGGTGTCGAGAAGTTCAGCGCGCGTGTCCTTTCCGACAATCGCCCGATGCGCGCCATCCTGGAGAGGTATGGCGCAGAATGGGAGCGTGCTGACCTCGGGGTGGTGACGACAGTGTTCGACGTACCGGAGTTGCGTGACTTGCACCTGCCAACTGGGCTGAAGGATGCGATTCGCGAGGTTGCGCGGCAGATCCTCCTGGCGTTGGGTTGACCATGGCCAGACCACCGTTGAACAAGGACACCACGCTGTGCATCTCGCTGGCCGCGCGGCCCAGCAACTTCGGCACCCGGTTTCACAACTACCTCTACGACCAACTCGGGATCGACTTCATCTACAAGGCGTTCACGACCACCGACATCGTGGCCGCGATCGGCGGTGTCCGGGCGCTCGGCATCAGGGGCTGCTCGGTGTCGATGCCGTTCAAGGAGGACGTGCTGCGTCTGGTCGACGAGATCGAGCAGTCGGCTCTGGCGATTCGGTCCGTCAACACCATCGTCAACGACGGCGGTGTGCTGACGGCGTCCAACACCGATTACATCGCGGTGGTGCGATTGATCGAGCAGCACCGCCTCGATCCCGGCCGTTCGGTGCTGATCCGAGGCAGCGGAGGAATGGCCAAAGCTGTCGGTTCGGCGTTCCGGGACAACGGATTTCACGACGGTATTCTGGTCGCGCGCAACCCGGTCAGCGGACCCGAGTTGGCAGAACATCTCGGATACCACTGGCGCCCGCACCTCGGCGGCGCCGCGGCCTCGATCATCGTCAACGTGACACCGGTCGGAATGGCGGGCGGCCCTGAAGAATCGGACAGTCCGTTCGGCGCCGAGACGCTCGCACAGGCCGACACGGTGTTCGATGTGGTGGCGCTGCCATCGGAGACCCCGCTGATCGTCTCCGCCCGCAACGCCGGCAAGCACGTCATCACCGGCGCCGAAGTCATCGCGTTGCAGGCCGCAGAGCAGTTCGAGCGCTACACCGGGGTGCGCCCCACCGCCGAGCAGGTGGCCGCGGCGTCCGCGTTCTCACGCTCCTGACGGGGTATACCACTTCCCGAGTGGAACAACGGTTTCCGGTCAGGGGGTGATCTTGGTTTCCCTGTCGATCACGCTGGTGGCAGTCATCAGCGGGCCCATGTCGCTCTCCAGTCCGTCGGCGGTCAACTGGTAGATGAACATCCCGCCGCGGGCGGGAATGGCGACCGTCTTCTGGGCGATCAGCCGCGAGTTGCCGTCCTTGGTGTAGCCGCCGCCGGATTGCGCGGCCTTGAAGCCGCCGAGTTCGTCGTCGTCGGAATCGCCGAGGGACTGGAAACCCGGAATGCTTTTCAGAGCGTCTGAGGCGAGCGCCAACACCTGCGCCTGATCGACATCCCCGGTGAGCTTGAACAGGCTCGCCTTGATACGGGGCGGATCTTTCGGGCTGACGGGCTTGCTGAGCACCAGGCCGCCGTAGGGGGCGTCGGCGCTCGGCGCGGCCCGGGTCCATCCCGGCGGCACCGGAAGACGGATGGTCGGACCCGGTTCGCCGGGGCGGATGACGGTCTTCTTGATGTTGTGCTCCTTGAGGTAGTCGTCGAGCGTGCGAACCGGTCCGGCTTTCGCCGCCGAGCCGGTTGGCTCGGCACTCGTCGTCGCCGTGGTCGCCTCCGCCGAGGTCGCGGGTTTCACCGTGGACTTGTCCCCGGAGCTGTCCGTACCGCAGCCGACAGCCGCCAGGCCCAGCGCGAGGGCCGTGGCTGCCGTGCCTACAACGGTAGTGAGGTTCTTCATCGTGTCTCCTTCGCCAGCCGGGTCGGGTCGCTGGCGTGCAGCCTATGGTCGCTGCGCACGGCGGGCAGCCGCGTCACAGGTAAGCGACATTATCCGAACGCCACCTAAACTATCGGCGGTGCTTCACGCGCAAGTTTGCCAGGGACGTGAACTCGATGAGAATTCGAGCGGCTCAGACATTGCCGGACCCGACATTTCGCCATTTCGCCGCGCCAACTTCGGAAGTGATACATTATGCGGCCATAGCTGCGGATTCGTGGCCTGCAGTGGGTTCGTGGCGTCGCCGCCGAGTCGGTCGGCGGCGGGCAGGACTGCGGGCGGGGGTGGTGAGTCATGCGTTCTGCACTGCGTTCGCTGTTGGTGATCGCGTTCGTCGTGGTGGGTGTCTTCACACTCGGTTGGGCGGCGCCGTTGGCGACCGTTGTCCAACTGCTCGCCACCACCGCGCTGATCATGGGCGGAACCCAGCACCCACTGGTTGACCCGTCGAACCGCCTGCCGGACGTAGACGGGCAGGCCAGCTACGGATTCTCCGAACCTGGACTGGCCGACGACGACGGCCTCCCCGCCGGCTATGTCGCCGCCGCATTGAACACCTACGTCCGAACGGCCGGACCGGCCGACGAGCAGTACAACGTCGTCGCGGTCTGGACACCGGAGGCGTTCTGGCCGGTGTACGGAGCCCAGACGTTCGACGCCTCGGTGCGCACGGGACTCGACAACCTCGACGTATGCGTGCATGGCAGCCAGTGCATCGCGCACGTGTACGCGGGCGGTGAGACTGGGCCGGCCGATGGCTATGCGGTCTTCGCGTATTCGCAGAGCGCACGCATCGCCTCGCTGCAAAAGGCAAGTCTGATAGCGGAATACGATCCGGCTGATGATGCCACGATTCATCATGTGACGTTCGTGCTGATCGGAAACCCCAACCGGGGCAACGGTGGCATCCTGCAGAGGTTCGAAGGCCTGCACATTCCGGTCCTGGACGTCAGCTTCGACGGCGCCAGCCCGACCAACAGCCCCGTCGTGGACGGCGATTTCCTGTACCCCACTGCCGACATCGCCCGTCAGTACGACGGCTGGACCGACTTTCCGGCGTATCCGTTGAACCTCCTGGCCGTTCTGAACGCCGCCGCCGGCATCATGTACCTGCACGGCGACTACTTTGTCGGAGATGCCGCCAATCCCGTTGCCGGGCAGCGCTATCTGTACCAGGGCCAGGTGGGCGACACCAACTACTACATGATCGCGACCAACCGGTTGCCGCTGCTGCTGCCGCTCGCGTCCCTCGGCGTTCCCGAACCCGTCCTGGTGGCGCTCGACGCGCCACTGCGTGTGATGGTCGAGTGGGGCTACAAGCGGGATGTTTCGCCGGGCGTCCCGACCACCGCACGGTTGTTCCGGCCGGTTGACCCGGTCACCGACATCGGGCATCTGGTGGTCGCCACCCTGACCGGGCTGGACGACGCGGCGTCGCTGGCGTCAGGGGACCCCGACGACAGGCCGTTCGGGACGAAGCCGGTTGACAGCACGTTCGGCGTCGGTGGCGTTGAACTGCCGACCAGCACCCACCCGGTCGCACCGACGTCTCCTGCCATCCAGTCTTCCGTCGTCGAGTCTTCCGCCGTCGAAAGGAAAGGGGCATCGGACAATACGGCCCGCGTTGTCGGCGCTGATACCGCGGTGCTGACCGCAGCGCCGGTCAGTGGAGCGCCGCTCGGCGGGCCGCCGAAGCCGCAACCGGCTGACGATGAGAAGGCGCAGGCGCCCGAGGTGCCGGCTCCGGTGCCCGCTCGAGGCGACGGGTCGGCGGCCGGAGTCGGCGCGGTGCCCGCTGATACCGGGGCGGCCGCTGGTGAAGAGGCGCCTGATGTCGAGAAGCCGACCAAGACGCGCTTGCAACTTGCCGCGAGGAGCGGGCGGCATTGGGCGACGGAATCGGCCAGGCAGTCGGAGCGGGTTCGCGAGAAGGCAGTGGAGCGTGGCGAATCGGCATGGCGCACAGTCGGAGCACGGGCCCATCGGGCGGCGGGCGGTGATCCGAAGAGCGTTGGCGGCAAGCATCGTTCGCTGCCGTCCGCGGACAGCGGTTCGGATTCGGCCGAATAGCGGCGCGCTGAACCGGGTTTCGCCACAGCACGGCTCGGGTAGTGAGTTGTCATGCACGCGTCAACGCTCACCGGGACCGCGCTGGCGACCCTCGGCACCGCAGTGGTCGGCAGTATCGCCAGCAGCCGCGGTGTTCAGACCTGGTATCCCAATCTCGACAAGCCGGGGTATGTACCGCCCAACCGCGTGTTCCCGGTGGCGTGGACGACGCTCTACGCCGATATCGCGTTGACGTCGGCCGCGACCATCGACCGGATGCGTGCGGCCGAGGACGACACCGCACGGCGCCGCTACACCGCGGCACTCGGCGCCAACCTCGTTCTCAACGCGGGCTGGAGTTGGCTGTTCTTCCGCAAGAACAAACTCGGTGCGTCGGCGATCGCAGCGGCCGCGCTCGCCGTGAGCAGCGCCGACCTGGCCCACCGCACGTCGCGGTCGAACCCGAGCGGGGGACTCGCGCTGGCCGCCTACCCGGCGTGGTGCGGCTTCGCAACGCTGATGTCCACCGACATCTGGCGGCGGAACCGATGATCGTCGCGTCGGCCACCAGAGGTGAGTGCGTCCGGTGGCGCTCGGCGCCGGGGCTTTCAACGCCGGCATCGACGTAGCCGGGGAAGTTCGAGGTTACCGGACGGCAGACTCCGCCGCAGTGCGCGGTTCCGCCGGCGACCGGAAAGCCGGTGAGCGTCTCGGCACCGCCGCTGGAGGCGCGGACCTGTTGACCGCGTCGGTCGCCGTGCTTCGGGATTGAGTCGGTAGATTGCCCCCGTGCGGAAACCCACGGTGCTGTTCGCCTGCACGGCGCTGCTGGTCGCATGCTCGGCGAGCGAATCGTCGCCCGCGCCGACGGCCAACATCTCGAAGGTGGCGGAGCTCAAATCCACGTTCGGGCCCGAATTCACCGTCACAGAGGTGCCGTTGACGGGCATCGACCCTAAGTTGCTGGCCGGGCAGAAGCTGCCCGACGACCTGACGTTCGACCCCGCCGCCTGCGCGAAATTCGCTCGCGGACCGACGTTTCCGCCAGGCATCAAGGGCAACATGGCCGCGGTATCGGCGGAGGGTGCAGGCAACCGGTTCATCACCATAGCGTTGGAGACGTCCGAGCCGATCCCGGTGGTCGAGCCGGGCGATGACTGCAAGAAGATCGCGTTCGCCGGTGGCGCCGTGCGGGGCGTCGTCGAGGCGTTGCCCCCGCCGCCGATCGCCGACGTCGGCACTCATGCGGTGCACCGCGTCCTGCGGGCGAGCGTCGACGGTGTCACGCAGACCGGTGAGATATTCAGCTACCGCGCGGAGTTCGGGAACTACCAGGTGATCGTCACAGCCAACCCGCTGGTGGTTCCGGGCCAGCCGGTAGCGGCGGTGGACACCCAACGGGCCGAGGGCCTGCTGAGGGCCGCCGTCACCGCGATCAGGGGTTAGCGTCAGCGGACATCGCGCGGACGGAATTGGATGCTGATCCGCGGCCCGCTGGCTCTGCCGGTCTTGGGTATCGCATGCTCCCAGGTCCGCTGGCATGAGCCGCCCATCACCAGCAGATCGCCATGGCGCTGCTGGATGCGCAGTGAGCGGCCGCCGCTTCGTGGCCGCAGGGCAAAGGTACGGGTGGCGCCCAGGCTGACGATGGCGACCATGGTGTCCTCGCTGCTGCCGCGACCGATCGTGTCCCCGTGCCAGGCGACGCTGTCGTTTCCGTCGCGGTAGAGGCACAGCCCCGCGCTGGTGAAGGGCTCGCCGAGTTCGCCGGCGTAGATGTCGTTGAGCCGACGCCGGATCTGCTTGAGTGCGGGGTGCGGGGTTGCCTCGCGGACCAGATCGTGAAAGCTCACCAGGCGGGGGACGTCGACCACGCGGTCATACATCTGTCTGCGCTCGGCCCGCCACGGGACCGCGGACATCAGCTGGTACAACAGCCCGGGGGAGCCGTCGTCATCGAGCCAGCCCGCCCGGATGTCGATCCATGCGCCGTGGGACAGTCGCCGTCGTTCGGCGTGATCGAACAACGACTCCTGCACCGTCAGGGACACCCCGGCATTGTATCGCACTTATGTTCGAATACGCCGCGCCGGCGCGGCCCGGAAGCAGCGGTGACCGCGCTACGGTGCTAGCTGTGGGAGACACGTTGGGCTTGAACTCGGAGGTCGGAACGCTGCGGGCGGCGATCCTGCACCGACCCGGCGCGGAGCTGCAGCGGCTCACGCCGCGTAACAACGACAGGTTGCTCTTCGACGGCCTGCCCTGGGTTTCCCGCGCGCAGGAGGAGCACGATGCGTTCGCCCGGCTGCTTCGCTCGCGCGGTGTGGAGGTGCTGCTGCTCGGTGATCTGGTGGTTGAGGCCCTGAGCAGCGGAGCGGCGCGCATGCATGGAATCTCCGCTGCCGTCGACTCGCGCCGACTCGGTGTGCCGCTGGCCCAGGAGCTCTCGGCGTATCTGCGCGGTCTGCAACCGCAGGCACTGGCCCAGGTGCTGATAGCCGGGATGACCTTCGCCGAACTGCCGCTGGCCCACAGCGAACTGTCCCTGGTGCGCCGGATGCACCAGGGGAGTGACTTCGTCATCGAAGCGCTGCCGAACCTCGTGTTCACCCGGGACTCCTCGTTCTGGATCGGTCCCCGCGTCGCGATCACCTCGATGGCGTTGCCGGCGCGGGTGCGGGAATCGTCGTTGACCGATCTGGTCTACGCGCATCACCCACGATTTCTCGGCGTACGACGGGCTTACGAATCACGTTCGGCGCCCGTCGAGGGGGGTGACGTGATGCTGTTGTCGCCGGGAGTGCTGGCCGTCGGGATCGGTGAGCGGACCACGCCGGCGGGAGCGGAAGCGTTGGCGCGCAGTCTGTTCGATGATGGTCTGGCACATACCGTGCTGGCCGTCCCGATCGCCAGGGGGCGGGAGCAGATGCACCTCGACACGGTTTGCACCATGGTCGACAGCGACGCCGTCGTCATGAATCCCGACGTCGCTGATTCGTTGACAGCGTTCACGATTCGGCGTACCGACTCGGGCGTGGCCATCGCCGACGAGCGGGCGTTCGTCATCGCAGCGGCTGAGGCGATGGCGATCGACAACCTCCGGGTCATCGACACCGGGCTGGATCCCGTCATTGCCGGACGGGAGCAGTGGGACGACGGCAACAACACCCTGGCTCTCGCCCCCGGAGTCGTCGTCGCCTACGAGCGCAATGTGCAAACCAATGCGCGCCTTGAGGATTCAGGCATCGAGGTGTTGCGGCTCGCGGCTTCGGAATTGGCGACGGGCCGGGGCGGTCCGCGGGGGATGTCGTGCCCGCTCGCGCGCGACCCCATCTAGTGGTGTTTCCGCCGGAATGGAATTCCCTGTCGTCAAGCCGACCGTTTGGAGACCACGCCTGCTGTTTCGCGCTGGCGCCAGGCATCGCGCAGGCGGCGGCGGTTACCGCCAGGACGGTAACCAGATCTCCATGTTCCAGGTGGTCTGCGAAATCGGCATGCCGGTCAGCACCGGGAACAGCCAGACGAAGTTGGTTATCACCAGCGCGACATAGCCGCAGACCACGAGCACGCCCAGCGTGTGACGCTCCGGCCCCTGCCCGGGTTTATAGAGGATGTCGCCGCATATCAGTGCGATAGCCATGATCAGGAACGGCGCCATCGCGACCGCGTAGAAGAAGTACATCTGCCGGTCGACGTCGACGAACCACGGCAGATATCCAGCGCAGTAGCCCACCAGCACCACCGCATAGCGCCAGTCGCGACGCACGAAGGTCCGCCACGCTGCGTACAGGAGGACGGGCACCGCAACCCACCACATCGCGGGTGTGCCGACCATCAGCACTGCCTTCACACACGATTGCGGCCCGCAACCCGGCACGTTCTCCTGGTCGATCGCATACAGCACCGGTCGCAAAGACATCGGCCAGGTCCAGGGTTTGGATTCCCACGGATGGTGGTTGCCCGCCGAATTGGTCAGGCCCGAGTGGAATTCGAGGGCCTTGGCGGTGTAATGCCACAGCGACCGGATCGCGTCGGGAGGCTGATACCAGGCCCGCTCACCGATCGAGTGCCCAACTTCGTAACGGTCGATCCCGGTCTCCGACGCGAACCACATCGCGTAGGACGCCAGATACACCCCGAACGGGATCAGCACCAACGCGTAGAGGGCCGGTCCGACGTCGCGGCGGATGGTGCCGAGCCATGGTCGCGGCACCCGGTATTGACGGCGGGCCGCCACGTCCAACGCCACCGACATCAGGCCGAAGAACACAACGAAGTACAGACCCGACCATTTTGTGGCACATGCCAATCCGAGGAGCACACCGGCGCCGAAGCGCCACCAGCGCACGCCCAGCCGCGGCCCCCACGGCGTCTCGTCGATGCGGCCCTCCCAGAGGGCGTGGTGCATCCGGGCGCGCACGTCGTCGCGGTCGACGATCAGCGCTGCGAACGCCGCAACGATGAAGAACAACTGGAAGCCGTCGAGCAGGGCGGTGCGCGCGGCGACGAACGTCACCCCGTCGGCGATCAGCAGCAGTCCGGCGACACCGCCGACAAGTGTTGAACGACTGATCCGCCGTACCGTGCGCGCCACGATGGCCACCAGCGCCACGCCCAGTAGCGCTCCGGTGAAGCGCCAACCCACGCCGTTGTAGCCGAAAATCGCCTCACCGACGGCGATCAACTGCTTGCCGACCGGCGGATGCACCACCAGCCCGTAACCGGGGTTGTCCTCGACACCCGAATTGTGCAGCATCTGCCAGCCCTGCGGCGCGTAGTGCTTCTCGTCGAAGATCGGCGTTCCGGCATCGGTCGGCGACCGCAGGTTCAGGAACCGCGTCACCGCCGCCAGCGCCGTGACGATCGCAGTCATCACCCAACCGTTGAGTCGGTCGGTGGGCCCGAAGTCGGCGGCGGGGGCGAGCGGGCCGGGGCTGATTACGGGTACGGCGCGCTCCGGCAGCACAGCACAGGGAGCGGTCATCAGAGACGATCGTAGGCTGTGTCCCATGAGTGGCGGCCAACTGTTGCTGGCCGCCACGCCTTTGGGCAGGCCAGGGGACGCCTCCACCCGACTTGTCGAGGCGCTCGGCTCCGCCGACGTCGTGGCCGCCGAGGACACCCGACGGGTCCGCTCACTGGCTCAGTCCCTAGGCGTGCGCATCGCCGGGCGGGTGGTCAGCCTGTACGACCAGAACGAGGCGACCAGGGTTCCCGCGCTCGTCGAGGAGATGAAGGCGGGTGCGACGGTGCTGGCGGTCACCGACGCCGGCATGCCGTCGATCAGCGATCCGGGCTACCGCATGGTTTCCGCCTGTGTGGCCGCCGGCGTGCCCCTGACCTGCCTGCCGGGGCCGTCGGCGGTGACGACGGCGCTGGTGGTCTCGGGACTGCCCGCCGACCGGTTCTGTTTCGAGGGCTTTGCGCCGCGTCGGCGGGTGGCCCGCCGGGAATGGCTGGCGACGCTGGCGGCCGAGCAACGCACCTGCGTGTTCTTCGAATCGCCCCGGCGCCTGCCGGAGTGCCTTCGTGACGCCGCCGACGAACTCGGCGGCGACCGCCGGGCCGCGGTGTGCCGGGAACTGACCAAGACCCACGAGGAAGTGGTCCGGGGGACGCTGGCCGAGCTCGCCGACTGGGCCGCCGACGGAGCGCTGGGTGAGATCACGGTGGTGCTGGCCGGGGCGACTGCGCGAGCGGACATCCAAACCCTGATCGCCGAGGTCGAGGCGCTCACCGAGGACGGGATGGGTGTCAAGGACGCATGCCGACGGGTGATCGCCGGGCATCCGGGCGCGCCGTCACGGCATGCGCTCTACGATGCGGTTCTACACGCGCGAGAGTAGGTGCGCGGTCAGGGGCGAAAGCATGACATTGCCGGGGTTGAACGTGCTCGCCGTGGACCTGCCCGACCGCTGTCGGCGCAACTGCTGAGTCCGATTGTCGCGGCGGCCTTATCGAGGCACTCCTGCCACTCCGCATCGGGGTCGGAGTCGGTGGTGATGCCGCCGCCAACCCCCAGCACCACACCGCCGGCGTCGTCGAATTCCACCGTCCGGATCGCCACATTCAATTCGGTTCCGGCAATCGGCGAGGCCAAACCGATTGTGCCGCAATAGACTCCGCGGAAGCACGGTTCCCATTGCGAAAGCAGTTCGCGGGCCCGGTGTTTGGGCGTACCGGTGACCGACGCGGGTGGGAAGGCCGCGTCCAGCAGCGCGCTCATCGGCACGTCGTCGGGCACCCGTGCCGACACCGTCGACACCAGATGCCACACCCCCGGTGCCGGTTCCACCGTCAGCAGCTCGGGCACCGTCACCGAACCCGTCACCGCGACCCGGCCCAGGTCGTTGCGGACCAGGTCGACGATCATGATGTTCTCGGCGACGTCCTTTACCGAATTACGCAGTGCCACAGGATCTTCACTGGACGGCAGGGTCCCCTTGATCGGGCTCGAGGTCACCGTCTCACCGGTGCGCCGCAGGAACAACTCCGGCGACAGCGATGCCACCGCACCCCAGGCGCCGGCCAGGTAGGCGGCCCGGGCCGGCGCGGTGCCCTCGACGGCATCGGCGAAGAAGTCCAGCGCCGAGCCGGTGACGCTACCGGTGAACTGCGTACACACGCAGGCCTGATAGACCTCGCCCGCGCCGATCGCGTCGAGGCAGGCCAGCACGCCGGCACTGTGCGCGGCCCGGTCGGGCGGCGACCAGTCGATGCGCCACGGCCTGGCGGCCACAGGCTTGGACAGCGCGGGCGCCAGCCAGGCCGGCATGTCGGCGGCGGTCAGGCTCTCGTACCACCAGACGCCGTCGTGGTCGCAGCGCAGTACGCAGTCCGTCCAGCCGCCGACCGCTCGCGGGATCCGTGCCGGTCCGCCGTCGGGATAGGACAGATAGCCCAGCCAACCGCCGCCGACCACCGCACCGTGTCCCGGCGTCACGGCGAACACCGCGCCCGGGTCGACGGGTACCGTCGCCAGCGACGGCGCGATAACGGCGCGGGACCCGAACCAGTCGCCGGTCAGCGCGGCCGGTGGCGGCAGGCCTGCGCTTGCGGCCGCCGTGGCGACAGCCCGCAGCACCTCGGCGGCGTTGCCGCGGACCGCGAGTCGGTCGGTGCGCACCGCATCAGCCTCTCCCGGCGCGCGAGCAGACGCAAAATTACCCATAAATGCCGGATATGCGGGAAGTTCGCGTCTGCTCGCGGCAACAAGTCAGCGGCGGTGCAGGTCACTTCACCTGATAGCGGGGGAAGACCCCGTCCGGAGCCGGCGCCGGCAGCGCGGTGCCCGGCGCCAGTCGCACCTCGACCTCGGTGAAGTTGCGCCGGTCCGCCGGTTGACCCAGCAGGTCGAGCAGCGTGGCCGCCGCGGTCGGCATCACCGGCTGCACGAGCAGCGCCGCGATGCGTACCACCTCCAGGGTCGTGTAGAGCACCGCGGCGAACCGCTGCCGGTCGGTGGGGTCGTCGGACTTGCTCAATTTCCAGGGCTCGTTCGCCGAGAAGTACCGGTTGGCCGCCGCCAGCGTCGACCAGATCGCCTCCAGTGCCAGATGCATGGCCTGGTCGTCGAAATGGCGGCGGGCCGTCTCCAGCAGGGCATCGGCCGTCTGCAGCAGGTCCTCGTCGGAGGCAGTGAGTTCCGCCGGGGTGGGCACGATCCCGTCCAGATTCTTGGCCACCATCGACAGCGAACGTTGTGCCAGGTTGCCCAGCTCGTTGGCCAGATCGGAGTTGATCCGGGCAATGATGGCTTCCTCGCTGTAGCTGCCGTCCTGGCCGAACGGCACCTCGCGCAGCAGGAAGTAGCGCACCGGATCCACCCCGAACGCGTCGACGAGGGCGATCGGGTCGACGACGTTGCCCACCGACTTGCTCATCTTCTCGCCCCGGTTGAACACGAACCCGTGCGCGAAAACCCGTCGGGGCAAATCGATTCCGGCTGACATCAGGAAGGCCGGCCAGTAGACGGTGTGGAACCGGATGATGTCCTTGCCGATCATGTGCAGGTCGGCCGGCCAGTACCGCCGGAACGCCTCGGACCCGGTGTCCGGAAAGCCGACGCCGGTCAGGTAGTTGGTCAGCGCGTCCACCCACACGTACATGACGTGGTCGGGGTGATCGGGAACAGGCACGCCCCAGTCGAAGGTGGTGCGCGAGATGGACAGGTCGCGCAGGCCGCCGGAGACGAAGCTGACCACCTCGTTGCGCCGCACCTCGGGGCCGATGAACTCCGGGTGATCGGCGTAGTGCGCCAGCAGCCGGTCCGCGTAGGCCGACAGCCGGAAGAAGTAGGTCTGCTCCTCGGTCCACGTCACCGGGGTGCCGGTTTCGATCGAGTAGCGGTTTCCGCCGTCGCGCAGCTCGAGTTCGTCCTCGGCGTAGAAGCGTTCGTCGCGCACCGAGTACCAGCCCGCGTACGAGTCCAGGTAGATGTCACCCGCAGCGTTCATCCGGTGCCAGATCGCGATCGAGGCGTCGATGTGGTCTGCGTCGGTGGTCCGGATGAAGCGGTCGAAGGAGATACCGAGCCGCTCCTGCACGGCCTGGAATGCATCGGAGTTTCGGCGTGCCAACTCGGCGGTCGGCACGCCGAGCGAATCGGCCGTCTGCGCCATCTTGAGCCCGTGCACGTCGGTGCCGGTCAGGAAGCGCACGTCGAAACCGTCGAGGCGTTTGAACCGGGCGATGGCGTCGGTGGCGATGTACTCGTAAGCATGTCCGACGTGCGGGGCGCCGTTCGGGTACGCGATCGCGGTGGTGACGTAGTAGGGCGTGCTCATCAGGCCTACAACCTTATTGTGTGGCGGTGAGCAAGCGACGTCCGCCACCGCCGCCGCCGGAGCCGCTGGCACCGCTGATCGACGCGCATACCCACCTCGACGCGTGCGGCGCCGTCGACGCCGGCGACGTGCGGGCAATCCTCGACCGCGCCGCGGCGGTCGGCGTTGAGACCGTGGTGACCATCGCCGACGACCTCGCGTCGGCGCAGTGGGCGACGCGGGCTGCCGAGTGGGATTCGCGGGTGTATGCCGCCGTCGCGTTGCACCCGACCCGCGCGACCAACCTCGATGACGACGCCAAGGCAACCCTCGAGCGCCTGGCGGCCCATCCCCGGGTGGTGGCGGTGGGGGAGACCGGCCTGGACCTCTATTGGCCGGGCCGGCTCGACGCTTGCGCGGAACCGGTTGTCCAGCGCGAGGCCTTCGCGTGGCACATCGACCTGGCCAAACGGACCGGTAAGCCGTTGATGGTCCACAACCGGGATGCCGACGCCGAGGTGCTCGACGTGCTGCGGGCCGAGGGTGCCCCCGAGACGGTGATCTTCCACTGCTTCTCCTCGGGTCCCGGGATGGCCCGGGCGTGCGTCGACGCCGGCTGGTTCCTGAGCCTGTCGGGCACCGTCAGCTTCCGCAACGCGACGGAACTGCGCGCGGCGGCCGCGCTGATACCGGCCGGCCAGCTCCTGGTCGAGACGGATGCGCCGTTTCTTACGCCGCATCCGTACCGCGGCGCACCGAACGAGTCCTACTGCCTGCCCTATACGGTGCGAGCCCTGGCCGAGCTCCTCGGGCGGCCCCCCGAAGAGCTTGCGAGCATCACTTCAACCAACGCCCGGCACGTCTACCGACTGGACGGTGAGGCACGTCGGACGGGGTAATCGGCACCGACGGCTCTTAAGCAGACCCTAAGAACCCCGCGACCGAGTTGCCCCTGGGCGGTGCGGTCGTTACCGTACTGTGATCAACGAAGGGCCGTCCGGGCCCTTTTCGTGTGAACAGAGCCCTGGATACCCCGACGTGAACGTCATCACGAAACTCCACCAGTCGCAGTCGATGCTGCTCCGGGCGGTGACCGCCGCGACGCTCGTCGCGCTCGCCGCTTCCGGCGGCTACGCGCTGTCGGCCCACAAGACCGTGACGCTGAATGTCGACGGTGCGCCGGTGACGGTCACCACGATGCAGTCGCGGGTGATCGACGTGGTCAGGGAGAACGGTTTCGAGGTGAGCGACCGCGACGACCTGTACCCGCCCGCCGACCGGCCGGTCGCGGACGCCGAGACCATCGTGTTGCGCCGCAGTCGCCCGTTGCAGATTTCGCTGGACGGACAGCAGAGCACGCAGGTCTGGACCACGGCGTCAACCGTGGACGAGGCGCTGCAGCAGCTGGCGATGACCGACACCGCTCCCGCGGCGGCGTCACGGGCGACGCGGGTGCCGCTCGGGGGGATGGCCCTGCCGGTGGTCAGCGCCAAGACCGTGCAGATCGACGACGGCGGAGCGGTGCGGACCGTGCATCTGGCCGCATCGGACGTCGGTGGGCTGCTGAGCGCCGCGGGTGTGCCCCTCGAGCAGCGGGATTCTGTGGTGCCGGCGGCATCATCGCCTGTCATAGCGGGTATGCAGATCCAGGTCACCCGAGTCCGTATGCACAAGGTGACGGAAAGGTTGCCGATGACGCCCAATGCGCAGCGGATCGAGGACCCGACCCTGAACATCAGTCGCGAGGTGGTGCAGGATGCCGGTACGCCCGGAACGCAAGATGTCACGTTTGCCGTCGCGACGGTCAACGGTGTCGAAACGGGCCGGTTGCCGGTGGCCAACGTGGTGATCACACCGGCCCGCGACGCGGTGCTGCGGATCGGCACCAAACCCGGCACCGAGGTTCCGCCGGTGGCCAACGGGGCGGCCTGGGACGCACTGGCGCAGTGCGAGTCGGGCGGAAATTGGGCGATCAACACCGGTAACGGCTACTACGGCGGCGTCCAATTCGACCAGAACACGTGGGAACGACAGGGTGGCCTGCGCTATGCTGCACGGGCAGACCTGGCGACTCGTGAAGAACAGATCACAATAGCGACGGTCACCCAGGCCAGCCAAGGCTGGGGAGCGTGGCCAGTGTGTAGCGGTAGGGCAGGTGTACGTTGACCATTCGTCTACTCGGGCGCACCGAGATCAGGAACCTGGCCAAGGAGCTCGATTTCAGGCCCCGCAAGTCGCTGGGCCAGAACTTCGTCCACGACGCGAACACCGTGCGCCGCATCGTGTCCGCGGCCGGCATCAACAAGCACGATTCGGTGATCGAGGTCGGTCCCGGCCTGGGTTCACTGACCCTGGGCCTGCTGGACCGCGGTGCCACCGTGACGGCGGTCGAGATCGATCCGGTGCTGGCAGGGCGGCTACCCAAGACGATTGCCGAGCACTCGCACAGTGAGATCCATCGGCTCACCGTCATCAATCGCGACATCCTCACGTTGCGTCGGCTAGATCTGGAGGTCCAGCCCACCGCGCTGGTCGCCAACCTGCCGTACAACATCGCCGTTCCGGCGCTGCTGCACCTGATGGCCGAGTTCCCGTCCATCCGGACCGTCATGGTCATGGTGCAGGCCGAAGTCGCCGAACGGCTGGCCGCCGAGCCCGGCGGCAAGGAATACGGCGTGCCGAGCGCCAAAGTGCGCTTCTACGGCCGGTGCCGCCGCTACGGCATGGTGTCGCCCACGGTCTTCTGGCCCATCCCGCGGGTGTATTCGGGGCTGGTCCGCATCGACCGCTACGAAACCTCACCATGGCCCACCGACCCGTCGTTCCGTGATCGGGTGTTCGAGCTGATCGACATCGCCTTCGCGCAGCGCCGCAAGACCTTGCGCAACGCGTTCCTGGAGTGGGCCGGCTCGGGCAACGAGTCCGCGAGCCGACTGCTCGCGGCCAGCATCGACCCCGCCCGCCGGGGCGAGACGCTGTCCATCGTCGAGTTCGTCAGGCTGCTGCAGCGTTCCGAAGAGACGAGTCGGGCCCAGCTGCGTATCCCGGTGATGTAACCGGCCGAACGACCGGCGTCGTGCCGCGATAAAGCGTGCGAGCACGCCTCGGGCGATACTCTCGTGCGGTGACCGCGTCCGACGGCAGTACCGCCGCAGAGTGGGTTCCCACCGGTTCGGTGACGGTGCGGGTGCCGGGAAAGGTCAACCTGTACCTCGCCGTCGGGGACCGTCGCGCTGACGGCTACCACGAGCTCACCACAGTTTTCCACGCGGTTTCGCTGTTCGACGACGTCACCGTGCGAACCGCGGATGTGATGTCGCTCGACGTCATCGGAGAGGGCGCGGGCACACTGCCGCGCGACGAGCGAAACCTGGCGTGGCAGGCGGCCGAACTGATGGCCGAGCACGTCGGCCGCACCCCTGACGTCGCCATCACCATCGAGAAGTCCATCCCGGTCGCCGGCGGCATGGCCGGCGGGAGCGCCGACGCGGCCGCGGTGCTGGTGGCTGTGAACGCACTGTGGGAGCAGGGTGTGCCGAGGCGTGACCTGCATGCGCTGGCCGCCCGGCTGGGCAGCGACGTTCCGTTCGCGCTGCACGGTGGCACGGCTTTGGGCACCGGCCGGGGTGAGGAACTGGCGACAGTGTTGTCGCGCAACACCTTCCACTGGGTCCTGGCATTCGGTCGAGGCGGCTTGTCGACCGCCAAGGTGTTCGCCGAAATCGATCGGCTGCGAGAGATCGGCGCTCCGCCGAGGTTGGCCGCTGCCGAGCCGGTGCTCTCCGCGCTGGCGGCCGGGGACCCCTTCGAACTGGCGCCGCTGCTGGGCAACGAACTGCAGCCCGCGGCGGCCAGTCTCGACCCCGACCTGCGTCGCACCCTGCGGGCGGGCGCCGAGGCGGGCGCTTTGGCCGGCATCGTCTCGGGATCGGGCCCGACGTGTGCGTTCCTGTGCGCGTCGCCTGCCGCGGCCGTCGACATCGGTACCGAACTGGCCGGGGCCGACGTGTGCCGCACCGTGCGGGTCGCCAGTGGGCCCGTGCACGGAGCCCGTGTGGTGCCGGTTGACGGAATGTGACAGGTGCCTCAACTATGCCGAAAGGTTTGTTAGTTACTTAAGAGGAGTTTAAGATAATCGCGATGAAGAGTCGCGGCGCGTTGAGTTCGTCCATCGGCAGGTCCGATGACGCGGTCCGGTGTCTTCCGCAGGGGCTCCGACCCCAGTCATTCCGATACCTAACCGCCGCGGAATTGTGTGTGCGCGCCTCCTTCAGGCCGCACGCCGACAGGCGCAGCATTGATCTCTGGATGTCGTCGACGCCGCCGCTCCGGAATCCGAGGAGGCTCTCGTGAGCAGGTTCACCGAGAAGATGTATCACAACGCCCGGACCAGCACGAGGGGCATGGTCACCGGCGAACCGCACGAGCCGGTCCGGCACACCTGGGGTGAGGTGCACGAACGCGCCCGCCGGATCGCCGGCGGTCTTGCCGCGAACGGCGTCAACCCCGGTGATGCGGTCGGCGTGCTGGTCGGCGCACCGGTCGAGATCGCTCCCACCGCGCAGGGCCTGTGGATGCGTGGCGCGAGCCTGACCATGCTGCACCAGCCGACCCCGCGCACCGATCTCGTGGTGTGGGCCGAGGACACCATGAACGTCATCAGCATGATCGAGGCCAGGGCCGTGATCGTCTCGGATCCGTTCACCGCAGCCGCACCGGTGCTGCAAGAGAGAGGCGTCCTGGTCCTCACCGTGGATGAGCTTCTGGCGGCCGAGCCGATCGACCCCGTGGAAACCGGCGAGGACGACCTGGCCCTGATGCAGTTGACGTCCGGGTCGACCGGATCACCGAAGGCCGTGCAGATCACCCATCGCAACATCTACTCGAACGCCGAGGCGATGTTCATCGGCGCCAAGTACGACGTCCAGACCGACGTCATGGTCAGCTGGCTGCCGTGCTTCCACGACATGGGGATGGTCGGCTTCCTGACCATCCCGATGTACTTCGGCGCCGAGTTGGTCAAGGTCACGCCGATGGATTTCCTGCGCGACACCTTGCTGTGGGCCAAGCTCATCGACAAGTACCAGGGCACCATGACCGCGGCGCCGAACTTCGCCTACGCGCTGTTCGCCAAGAGGCTGCGCAAGCAGGCCGAGCCCGGCCAGTTCGACCTGTCGACGCTACGGTTTGCGCTCTCGGGCGCTGAGCCGGTCGACCCCTCCGACGTCAACGACCTGATCGACGCCGGCCGGCCGTTCGGCCTCCAGGCCGGCGCCGTGCTGCCGGCCTACGGCATGGCCGAGACCACGCTGGCGGTGTCGTTCTCCGAATGCGATGCCGGCCTGGTGGTCGACGAGGTCGACGCCGACCTGCTGGCCGCACTGCGCCAGGCGGTGCCGGCCACCAAGGGCAACACCCGCCGACTGGCGACGCTGGGCCCGCCGCTGCGGGATCTGGAGGCCCGCATCGTCGACGAGCACGGCAACGTCATGGGCCCGCGGGGCGTCGGCGTCATCGAACTGCGCGGCGAGTCGGTGACTCCGGGTTACATCACCATGGGCGGCTTCATCCCGGCGCAGGACCAGTACGGCTGGTATGACACCGGTGATCTGGGCTACCTGACCGAGAGCGGCCATGTGGTGGTCTGCGGCCGGGTAAAGGACGTCATCATCATGGCGGGCCGCAACATCTATCCGACCGACATCGAGCGGGCCGCCGGCCGCGTGGAGGGCGTCCGTCCGGGCTGCGCCGTCGCAGTCCGGTTGGATGCCGGCCATTCGCGGGAGACCTTCGCCGTGGCGGTGGAGTCCAACGCCTGGCAGGATCAGACGGTGGTACGTCGCATCGAGCATCAGGTCGCCCACGAGGTCGTCGCTGAGGTGGACATGCGGCCCCGCAACGTCGTGGTGCTCGGACCGGGCACCATCCCGAAGACGCCCTCGGGCAAGCTGCGTCGCGCGAACTCGGTCGCCCTGGTCACCTAGC
>CAYLWH010000060.1:0-26464 GCA_964387245.1 uncultured Mycobacterium sp. | reverse complement strand
GCGAGTTCGGCGCGCAGAAATTCGCCCAGCGCCGTGACCACGGGGCTGACCGGCTCCAGGACCGCGGCCCAACCGGCGTCGACGAGTTCGGCAAGCGGTCGGGCCGTCACGACGCATCAACTTAATTGAACGACTCCCAGCCCGCGTAACCGGTCCAGTCGCGACCGTCGACCCGCACCCGTGGATCACCGTCGACCACCTCTCCGATCACCCGCCAACCGGACGGCGGCGCATCACGGAAACATGCGACCAGTGCGTGGTCCTCGCCGCCGCCGAGCACCCATGACCACGGGTCGGTCCCCAGCTGCCCGGCCGCCGGTGCCACCGCGTCGCGATCTCCGGACAGCCCGGCCGTCCGCAGGTCGATCCCCACACCCGATGCCACGGCAATGTGCCGCAGATCGGCCACCAGTCCGTCCGACACGTCGGTCATGGCCGACGCGCCGGCTTCGGCGGCCAGTGCACCGTGGCCGTACGGCGGTTCGGGCACCAGATGCCGTCGACGCAACTCGGGGAAGGCCGCCGACCCCGCGGCCAGCAGCGTATACCCCGCCGCGGATCGGCCGAGATCACCCGCCACGGCGACGGTGTCACCGGCGCGCGCACCACCGCGCCGCACGGCCACCCGACCGGCCGGGTCGCCCAGCACCGTCACCGACACCACCCACTGCGGACTGCGTACCAGATCGCCGCCGATGATCGTGCCTCCGCAGCGGGCGAGCTCGGCCCACATTCCCTCGGACAGCCCGGTGGCGGCATCGACCGTCGTATCGGCCGGTGCGCCGAAGGCCACCACGAACGCGACGGGCCGCGCGCCCATCGCCTCGATGTCGGCGGCGTTCTGCGCGATCGCCTTACGCCCGACATCGTGCGGCGAGGACCAGTCCAGCCGGAAATGTCGGCCCTCGACCAGCATGTCGGTGGAGACCAGGACCCGACGGTCGGACATCTCCAGCAGCGCCGCGTCGTCGCCGGGGCCGATCAGCACCGATGCGGTTTGGCGGCCTGCCGCGGTCAGGCGGTCTATGGCGGCGAACTCACCCAGCTCTGCCAGCGTCGGACCGTCATCGTCAGCCATCTCACCCTGTCCCTCGCCCGACGGGCCCTCGCGTGTCCTGAACACTGCCACGACCTGCGGTACGTTTGCCCTGCACGGACACGCCAGTTTATGAGACGAGGCAGGAGCAACCGGGTGGTGGAGGCCTTCATGCTGATCCAGACAGAGGTGGGCCGCGCCGAGGTTGTCGCCAAGCAGGTCGCCGCACTGCCCGGGGTGCTGTCTTCGGAATACGTCACCGGACCCTACGACGTGGTGGCCCGGGTCGGCGCGGGTTCGTTGGCGGGTCTACAGGCCGACGTGGTGGCCAGCGTGCAGGGCATAGCCGGCATCACCCGGACGCTGACCTGCCCGATCTCCGCCTGAAACGAGTGGGCGAACCCGATCGTGACGGTCCGCCGCGGGCCGTCCTGATCGCCGCCGTGGTGATCGCGGCCGCCGCGGCGGTCGCCGTCCTGATCATCGCGGAGCAGCGCAGCGATGCGCCGCCCGTTCCGGTTCCCGCGGTCCGCGCTCCGCGGGCCGCCGACCCGGACTGCGGCAGGCTGCTCGACGCCGTACCGGACACCCTCGGCGACTACCGGCGGGTCGACGTGGCCTTCCCGGCCCCGCCCGGCACCGCGGCGTGGCGGGCCGGGACCGCCGAGCCGGTGATCCTGCGCTGCGGCCTGGAACGCCCGGGCGACTTCGTCGTCGGGTCGCCGCTGCAGGCGGTCGACGACGTGTCCTGGTTCCGCGTCGCCGAGTCCGACCGCGTCACCTGGTTCGCGGTCGACCGGCCGGTCTACATCGCGCTGACCCTGCCGCAGGGTTCCGGACCGACGCCCATCCAGGAGCTTTCCGGCGTCATCGCCGGAGTCCTGCCGGCCACCCCGATCGACCCGGGGCCGCCGCGTTGACCGGCGCCGAAATCGACGAAATGGTGCGTCTTCTCACCACAGGTTCGCTCAAACGTACGATTCGGACGGGTTTACTATTCGATCGTCCTGCTGATCGGGTTGACGAGAGGACCAGCATGGTCAATGCCCGTATGGTTTCTGCGATTCTCGCCGCTGGCGTCGTCGCCGTGACAGTCTGGTCCGGCTCGGCTTGGGCTGGCGGGCCGGGCGGTGTCGTCGAGGGTGGCGCCGATATTTCCGACGCCGTCGGCTCCGGTGTGCTCAACGGGGCGCTGGTCGGATTCACTGCGGCCGGTCCCACCAATGAGGCGGCGTCGGCCGCCGTGATCGCGGTATGCCAGCAGGCCGGCGCCGACCAATGCAGCCGAGACGAGGTGACCAACGACAATCTGTGCGTGGTATCTGTCGGTGCCAGTGACGGCAGCGGGGTCGTGGCCGGCGGTGCCGGGCCGACGGTGCAGGCGGCCCGTGATGATGCGTTCCGGCATGCCGAGGACGCGGGCGCGCCCCTTCATCCGGGTGCCGAGGTTCTGGCCTCGGCGTGCCCGTGAGGAAGCGGTGTCGGATGACAGACCAATTCCCGCTGAGAGGGGACCGACGCATGGCCATGCGTGGAAAGAGTTCACTGCTGTTGGTGGGTGTCGTCGCGGCGTCACTGATGTCGGCCCCGGCGGCCAATGCCCGGCAGACCTGTCATGACGCGGGCAGTCATATCCGCTGCGAGACCAATGGCAGCGTGTCGATCAAGGCGGTGCCGACCACGCTGGCCCCCCATGTGGGAGAGCTGATACCGAGGGGCCGAAGGAGCGGCGTCGTCCTCAGCTGGTAGTGGCACGTCTGTGCCGAGATCGACGAAATGGCGTAGTCCACTCGCAAGAGTTCGCCCGAACGTACGTTTCGGCGGTGGCTACCGCAGGCCGGTGCCGCGGGCCAGCGCGGTGTCGACCATGGCCGCCAACAGCGTCGGGTAGTCGACGCCGCTGGCCGCCCACATCCGCGGATACATCGAGATCGTGGTGAACCCCGGCATGGTGTTGATCTCGTTGATCACCGGACCGTCCTCGGTGAGGAAGAAGTCCACCCGCGCCAAGCCCTGGGCGCCGATCGCTTCGAACGCCCGGATCGCCAACTGACGGATCGCGTCGGCGACCTCGTCGTCGATCTTGGCGGGCACGTCGAGTTCGGCGGCGTCATCGAGGTACTTGGTCGCGAAGTCGTAGAACCCGTCCTCGCGGCCACGGACCCCGGCGACGCGGATCTCACCGACGGTGCTGGCCTCGATCCGGCCGTCGGGCAGTTCCAGCACCCCGCACTCCAGCTCGCGGCCCACGATCGCGGCCTCGACGATCACCTTCGGGTCATGCTCGCGGGCGGCTGCCACGGCGGCCGGCAGCTCGGCCCAGGACGTCACCCTGCTGACACCGATCGACGACCCGCCGCGGGCGGGCTTGACGAACACCGGCAGCCCCAGCCGCTGCTGCTGTTCGGCTTCCATGGTGTGCTGGCCGGGCCGCAGCACGATGTGGTCGCCGACGGGCAGTCCCTCGACGGCCAGCAGCTTCTTGGTGAACTCCTTGTCCATCCCCGCGGCGCTGGCCAGCACGCCCGCGCCCACATACGGCACGCCGGCGAGTTCGAGCAGGCCCTGGATGGTGCCGTCCTCGCCGTACGGACCGTGCAGGACCGGAAACACCACGTCGACCGACGCCAGCACCCGGCCGGCGGCCGAACTGTCCAAGGCCACCAGCTCGCCGCGCCGGCCGGGGTCGGCGGTCAACGCCAGCGCCGCCCCGGCTGCATCCTCCACACCGGGCAGCCGGCCGTCGGCGATGGCCAGGCTTTCCGGCGTCGCGGTCGACAGCACCCAGGCACCGTCGGAGGTGATGCCGACGGCCACCGCCTGGTATCGCTGCGGGTCGAGATTGCGCAGGATGCTGCCCGCCGAAACGCAGGAAATGGCGTGTTCGGAGCTGCGCCCGCCGAACACGACGGCGACGCGGATACGGGTCGTCGAAGCGGGCTGGCGAGCAGTCACAGTCAACGAGGCTACCGGCTCGCGTCGAACTGACGGCGCTCGTCCCCGAGGCTACGCTGGACAGATCCGCCAGCACGGCGCTGACCACTGCCGACCAGGAGGGGGACATGGCGCGTGGCCATTTGACTCTCCGCGGCCGTTCGATTCCGGTCGGCCGTTTGATAATTTTGCCAGTATCGATAGCGGCAGTGATGACGATCGCCCACGAGTGCTCTTCTTCGGCTTCTTCGGCGCCCCGCTGGCAGGAAGCAACGACGGCGTCCGGCAACTACGTCGCCATGTTCCCGGGCGAGCCGACGGCGGAGACCTTTCAGAAGTCGGATTTTGTGGTCAACGAACTGTCGTCCACCGACGACCGCTCCTTCTACGGCCTGACGGAGATGCCCCTGAACGGAGTACCGCCGGACCCCCTCGATGTAGCTGTCGACAACTCCATCGAGGGCGCGCGGGCCGGACGGGAACCCAGCTGGGGCCCGACCACCAAGACCGAACTGTCGCGCAGCACCGGCGATATCCACGGCACCGAGACCCGGCGGTACAGGTTCGAACTGACCGCCGATGGGCACAAGGCCATCGTCGAGAGCCTGATCTTCTACCGAAACGACGTCCAGGTGCAGGGCATGGTGGTCTCCGACGGCTCGGCGAATTCGGAGCGCTTCCTGTCGTCGGTGCGACCGGCCGAACCGGCTCAGGACGAGGCAGCCTGAAGCGCCTGCTCCATGTCGGCGATCAGGTCGTCGGTGTCCTCGATGCCCATCGACAGGCGCGCGAGCCCCGCGTTGACGTCGTCGCCCCACCGGGCCCGGCGGTCCACCGACGTGTGGATACCGCCGAAGCTGGTGGACGCCACCAGCAGCTCGCTACGACGCAACAGTTCACCGACCGCGCCGGGGCCCGCGAGTTCGACGGAGACCAGTCCGCCGAACCGCCGCATCTGGGTCGCCGCCACCGGGTGTGCGGGGTCCTCCGGCAGACCTGGATAACGCACCGAGCGCACCGCCGGGTGGCCGCGTAGCCAGGTGGCCAGTGCCATCGCGTTCTGGCACTGCCGTTCGAAACGCAGCCCGGCGCTGCCGAGGCTGCGCAGCAGCAGCCACGCCTCGAACGCACCGAGAATGGGTCCGGACAACAGCCTTTCGCGGGACAGTGCGGCCATCAGTTCGGGTTGACTGCCCGCCGCATAGCCGGCCAGCAGGTCGCTGTGGCCCGACAACGCCTTGGTCGCGCTGGCCACCACCAGGTCCGCGCCCAGCGACAGCGGCAACTGGCCCAACGGGGTGGCGGTGGTGTTGTCGACGACCAACCGCGCACCACGGCCGCGACAGATCAGTGACAGCCGGTGCAGATCGGTGACATCGAGGCCGGGATTGGCCGGCGTCTCGGCAAGGACGACATCGGCATCGCGGGCCGCGTCGCACATCTCGCCGCTGCGCGCCTGACGAACCGTGATTCCTTGTGGAACAAAGTATTCCGTGGCATAGGCGCGGACCTGGTAGTAGCCGTCGGCGGGCACCACGAGGACGGCTCCGGGAGTGGTGAGCGCCCGCAGCACCGCCGTGATCGCCGCCATGCCCGAACCGAATACCAAGGCCGCCGAGGCGCCCTCCAGCTGCGCGAGCGCCGACTCCAGTTGTCGCCACGACGGATTCGAGGAGCGGCCGTAGGTATCCAGGTCGGCGGAAAAGCCTTCGGCGGCATCGGCTTCGGTCAGGTGGAACGTCGATGCGGGAACGATGGTCGGCGACACCGGATCACCGGGAACCGCCGGCGAACTCACCGCTTTCACCGTGCGGGTGGACGACCCGAAATGGCCTGGCTCGGCGCTCAATTCGACTCACTCCGGTTTGGTGCTGCGGCCGAGCAACGCGGCCACCGCCTCGGTGACCGACAGACCCCGGTGGCAGACCCGGTGCACGGCATCGGTCAGCGGCATCTCGACGTCGTAGCTGGATGCCAGCGCCAGCACCGACTCGCACGACGTCACGCCCTCGGCCACATGCCCGCCGCCCCCGAGCTTCGCGGCTTCCAAAGTCTGTCCACGCCCCAGCCGTTCGCCGAAGGCCCGGTTGCGCGACTTCGGCGAACTGCAGGTGGCCACCAGGTCGCCGACACCGGCAAGCCCCGCCAGCGTCGCGCTCTTGGCGCCGACCGCGATACCCAGCCGCATTATCTCGGCCAAGCCGCGCGTGATGATCGCCGCAGCGGTGTTCTCGCCCAGCCCGACCCCGGCCGCCATCCCGCACGCGAGCGCGATGACATTCTTGCAGGCGCCGCCGATCTCGGTGCCGATCACATCGGCGTTGGTGTACGGGCGGAAATAGCCGGTGGTCAGGCCGCGCTGCAGGGCCACCGCGCGCCCGGAGTCCGGGCAGGCGATGACGGTGGCCGCGGGCTGTTCCGCGACGATCTCGTTGGCCAGGTTCGGGCCGGAGAGCACCGCGACCTGGCTCGGGTCGACCCCGGTGACCTGGACGACCACCTGGCTCATCCGCATCAGTGTGCCCAGTTCGATGCCCTTGGCCAGGCTCACCAACGTCGCCCCTGGCGTCAACTCCGGCGTCCAGCGCATCAGGTTCTCGCGCAGGGTCTGCGACGGAACCACCAGCAGCACCGTCCGCACGCCGGCCAACGCCGCACCGGCGTCCGCGGTGGCCACGATGTTCGGCGGCAGTTCGACGTCACCGGAGTAGCCGCTGTTGCGCCGGGTGGCGTTGATCTCGTCGGCCACCGCCGCGGTGTGCGCCCAAAGCCGCACCTCATTGCCCGCGTCGGCGAGCACTTTGGCGATCGCCGTGCCCCACGCACCCGCACCCATCACCGTCGCAGTATCCAAAGCCCCGGCCGACACCCGACCAGCCTACCGAGGACTCGCTGGCAGGATGGCCATCGTGAGCGGTGTCGGATTGATCATTGCGGTCAAACGGCTCGGCGCCGCCAAGACCCGGCTGGCTCCGGTCTTCGCCGCCGGCACCCGCGGGGAAGTGGTGCTGGCAATGCTGATCGACACCATCGTTGCGGCGTCCCGGGTTCCCACCCTGCACTCGATCACCGTTGTCACCCCCGACCGAGACGCTGCTGCTGCCGCCGCCGAACTGGGTACCCGCGTGCTCACCGACCCGACGCCGCACGGCCACGCGGACCCGTTGAACAACGCGATCAACGCCGCCGTCGCGTCGGCCGGTGAACACACGGTGAATCTTGCGGTACTACAAGGTGACCTGCCGGCCCTGCAGACACACGAGCTGACCGAGGCCATCGACGCTGCACGCAATTATCCGCGCAGCTTCGTCGCCGACCGCCACGGGACCGGTACGTCGGCACTGTTCGCCTTCGGGGTTCCGCTGGACCCTCGCTTCGGTTCGAACTCTGCTGCAGCACACCGGAATTCCGGTGCGATCGAACTGACCGGCGGGTGGCCCGGCTTGCGTTGCGACATCGACACCCCGGACGATCTGATCGCGGCACGGCAGTTGGGCATGGGTGCGGCGACCCGCCTCGCCACCGGTCGGTGACCAATGGCCTGTGGCGATGGCATCCACGATAGGCAATGATTCATGGGTGACCGACATCGAGGCCATGCCGACACCAGAGCTAGTCTCCGAGGACCCGACGAACGGTCTACACCCGACGCCCGAGGCGCCGCCCGCGGCAACGCGCCTGGACGCCGGACTAGATCAGGAACTGCCGGACCACCGATACCTCAACCGCGAGCTCAGCTGGCTAGACTTCAACGCCCGGGTTCTCGCGCTGGCCGCCGACTCGTCGCTGCCGCTGCTGGAGCGGGCGAAGTTCCTCGCGATCTTCGCATCGAACCTCGACGAGTTCTACATGGTGCGGGTCGCCGGATTGAAGCGCCGCGACGAGATGGGGCTGTCCGTGCGGTCGGCCGACGGCCTCTCGCCCCGAGAGCAGTTGCGCCGCATCGGAGAGCGTACCCAGCAGATCGCGACTCGGCACGCCCGCGTCTTTCTCGACGAGGTTGCTCCGGCGCTCGCCGAACAGGGCGTCGTCGTTGTCGGTTGGTCCGACATCGAACCCGACGAACAGAGCCGGCTGTCGACCTACTTCCACGAGCAGGTTTTCCCGGTGCTGACGCCGTTGGCGGTCGATCCGGCCCATCCCTTCCCGTTCGTGAGCGGGCTGAGCCTGAACCTGGCCATCACCGTCCGTCAACCCGAGGACGGCACAACACACTTCGCCCGTATCAAGGTGCCGGACAACGTGGACCGGTTCGTCGAACTCAGGGGCGACGAACGCGAGGACGGGCACCACAATGTGCGGTTCCTACCGACGGAAGCACTGATCGCCGCATTCCTGCCGGTGTTGTTCCCGGGCCTCGAGATCGTCGAGCACCATGCCTTCCGGATCACCCGCAACGCCGACATGGAGGTCGAGGAGGACCGCGACGAGGACCTGCTGCAGGCGCTCGAGCGGGAACTCGCGCGCCGGCGGTTCGGGTCGCCGGTCCGCCTCGAAATCGCCGACGACATGACCGAGAGCATGCTCGAGTTGCTGCTGCGCGAACTCGATGTGCATCCGGGCGACGTGATCGAGGTTCCCGGCCTGCTCGACCTGTCGTCACTGTGGCAGATCTACGGGGTGGACCGGCCCGCGCTCAAGGATCGGGCGTTCGTCCCCGCCACCCCGCAGGCGTTCGGCGAACGCGAAACGCCCAAGAACATCTTCGCGGCGCTGCGGGACGCCGACGTGCTGGTGCACCATCCCTATGATTCGTTCTCCACGACCGTGCAACGGTTCATCGAGCAAGCCGCCGCCGACCCGAATGTGTTGGCAATCAAGCAGACCCTCTATCGGACCTCGGGTGACTCGCCGATCGTCAATGCGCTCATCGATGCGGCCGAGGCCGGCAAGCAGGTGGTTGCCCTCGTGGAGATCAAGGCCCGGTTCGACGAGCAGGCAAACATCAAGTGGGCGCGCGCACTGGAAAAGGCCGGCGTTCACGTCGTCTACGGTCTGATCGGCCTCAAGACGCACTGCAAGACCGCTCTGGTGGTGCGCCGCGAGGGCTCGACGATTCGCCGTTACTGCCACATCGGTACCGGCAACTACAACCCGAAGACCGCACGACTCTACGAAGACGTCGGCCTGCTGACGGCGGCGCCCGACATCGGCGCCGACCTCACCGACCTTTTCAATTCGCTCACCGGATACTCGCGCAAAGTCGCCTACCGCAACCTGCTGGTCGCCCCGCACAGCGTGCGCAAGGGCATCATCGAGCGGATCGAACGCGAAGTCGACGCCGCCCGGGGCGGAGCGGATGCCCGTATCCGATTGAAGGCCAACGCCTTGGTGGACGAGCAGGTCATCGATGCCCTCTACCGTGCGTCACAGGCCGGCGTGCGAGTCGAGGTCGTGGTCCGCGGCATCTGCGCACTGCGCCCCGGGGCCGACGGGTTCTCCGAGAACATCGTCGTCCGCTCGATTCTGGGCCGATTCCTCGAACACTCGCGGATCATCCACTTCAAGGCCATCAACGAATTCTGGATCGGCAGCGCCGACATGATGCATCGCAATCTCGACCGGCGTGTGGAGGTGATGGCTCAAGTCAAGGAGCCCCGCCTCGCCGCCCAACTCGACGACGTGTTCACCTCCGCGATGGACCCGGCGACGCGCTGCTGGGAACTGGGGCTCGACGGCGGGTGGACCGCGCTCCCACTCGAAGGCGAGACGGTGCGCGACCATCAGGCGTCCATGATGGAGAAACGCCGTCACCGGTGACTACCATCACCATTGACCGTCAAGACCGTTGACCTGCAGGAGCAGAGGTGCCGAAGAATGCGGCCGGGCAAAGGCCCGCGCCGGTGCTGGCAGCCGGCGCGGTGGTATGGCGCCCCGGAGCGGGCGAGCCGGACAGGCCGGAGATCGTCGTCGTCCACCGTCCCCGCTACGACGACTGGTCGCTGCCCAAGGGCAAGCTGAACCCCGGTGAGACCGAGACCGTGACCGCCGTACGCGAAATCCGGGAGGAGACCGGACTTCACGTGCGGCTGGGCCGGCGACTGTTGTCGGTCGGCTACCAGGTGGAGCAAGGCCCGAAGCGGGTCGTTTACTGGGCGGCGCGCGCCGACCCCGATTCCGCAGACGAGTTCACGCCCAATCATGAAGTCGACAAGATGATCTGGCTTCCGGTCGGTGACGCGATGAACAGGCTGACCTATCCACACGATTGGAAGGTGTTGCGCCGGTTCGCAAGACAGCATGCGGACACCCACACCCTGCTGATCGTCCGGCACGGCACGGCGGGCCGAAGGAGCCGATACAAGGGCGACGACCTCACGCGCCCACTGGACCAGCACGGCCGAGCCCAGGCCGAATCGCTGGTCCCACTGTTGCTGGCGTTCGGGGCGACGGATTTGCACGCAGCCGACCGCGTCCGGTGTCACCAGACGATCGAGCCGCTGGCCGAAGAGCTTTCGGTGCCCATCCGCGACGAGCCCGAGCTCACCGAAGAGGCCTACGCGGACAATCGTAAACGGGCCCGCCAGCGGGTCCTGGAGATCGCCGAGAAATCCGGAACCCGGGTCATCTGCTCCCAGGGCGGGGTGATCCCCGACCTCGTCGCCTGGTGGTGCGAGCGCGACGGGGTGCGGCCGGACAAGTCGCGCAACCGCAAGGGCAGCGTCTGGGTCATGTCGTTGTCCGGGTCCACCTTGGTGGCCGCCGACCACATCGCAAGTCCACTGCCGGTCATCGGGCAGTAGCACGGGCCGGACACGCGGATGCGCCGCGGAAGCGTAACTCCCGCGGCGCATCCGGATGCGATCTACTTACGGCTGCTCTTGGCCGGCGCCTTCTTGGCCGGCGCGGCCTTCTTGACGGCGACCTTCTTGACGACCACCTTCTTGGCGGGCGCGGCCTTCGTCACGGCCGCCTTGCGAACTGGCGCCTTCTTGGCCGCCACGACCTTCGTCACGACCGCCTTCTTGACCGCAGCCTTCTTGGCCGGTGCGGCCTTCTTGACGACCACCTTCTTGGCGACCACCTTCTTGGCGGGCGCGGCCTTCGTGACGACGGCCTTCTTGGCAGGCGCGGCTTTCTTGGCGGCGACCTTCTTGACGACGGCGTCTCGGACTGCCTTCCGCACCGCGGCCTTCCTGACGACCTTCCGGACTCCGGCGCCGACCGCGCCGCGCTTGACGGCCGGCCCATCAGCCGGGAGCTTTTGTGCGCCAGCCACAACCGCCTTGAACTGAGCACCCGGGCGGAAAGCGGGCACGGAGGTCGGCTTCACCTTCACCGTCTCGCCCGTGCGCGGATTGCGCGCGACCCGGGCGGCGCGCTTGCGCTGCTCGAAAACGCCGAACCCGGTGATGGTCACGCTCTCACCCTTGTGTACTGCGCGCACGATGGTGTCGACAATATGCTCGACGGCGGCGGTCGCCTGCCGACGGTCCGAGCCCAACTTCTCCGTAAGTACGTCGATGAGCTCTGCTTTGTTCATGCAAAAACCTCCGAGATTAGTGGTCCTTCTTGGACTGACTAGAGGACACGGTAAACCTGCCAAGGCTGATTTCCAAGTGCCACGCGCAATTTCGGCGATTGTGGCGCAATTATTCCGGAATCCGGTTGGCGCCCTTGGCGCCTCGGAAACCGCGAAATTTCGCGGTGCCCGTCTGCCTCAGGGTGCGGGCAGAGTTTGCGGTTTGAAGCTCGGCCGAGCCGCCTCGAAACTCTCTATGTCGTCCAGTTTTCGCAGCGTGAGGCCTATATCGTCGAGTCCTTCGAGCAGTCGCCATGCGGTGTAATCGTCAATCGTGAACGGCACCACCGCCGTTGCGGCGGTGATTATCCGATCTTGAAGATTGACAGTGATTTCCAATCCCGGGCTCTGCTCGATCAACTTCCACAACAGTTCGACATCGTCGTGGGCGACCTGCGCCGCCAACAGGCCCGCCTTGCCGGCATTGCCGCGGAAGATATCGGCGAACCGCGACGAGATGACGACCCGGAATCCATAGTCCATCAGCGCCCAGACCGCATGCTCACGTGAGGATCCGGTGCCGAAATCGGGTCCGGCCACCAATACCGAGCCTTTGTCGAACGGACTTTGATTGAGAATGAATTTCGGATCATTACGCCATGCCGCGAACAATCCGTCCTCGAAACCCGTTCTGGTTACCCGCTTCAGGTAGACCGCCGGGATGATCTGGTCGGTGTCGACATTGGACCGTCGCAACGGTACGCCGATGCCGGTATGGGTGCGGAAAGCCTCCATCGCAGTCTCCTTCGATTCAGATCGAGCTCAGGTCGGCGGGCGCGGACAGCGTGCCGCGCACGGCGGTCGCCGCCGCGACCGCCGGGGAGACCAGATGGGTGCGACCGCCCTTGCCCTGCCGGCCTTCGAAATTGCGGTTCGATGTCGAGGCGCAACGCTCGCCCGGCGCCAGCTGGTCGGGGTTCATTCCCAGACACATCGAGCATCCGGCCTGTCGCCATTCGGCACCCGCGGACGTGAAGATCTCAGACAGCCCTTCGGATTCGGCCTGTGCGCGCACGCGCATCGAACCGGGCACGATCAGCATCCGGACCCCGTCGGCGACCTTCCGCCCACGCAGCACATCGGCCACCGCGCGCAGGTCTTCGATGCGGCCGTTGGTACACGAACCCACGAACACTGCGTCGACGGCGACATCGCGCATCGGCGTGCCGGGCCGAAGATCCATGTACGCCAACGCCTTCTCGGCGGCTTGCTTGGCGTCGTCGTCGGTCATCATCTCCGGGTCCGGCACACTCGCCGACAGCGGTACGCCCTGGCCGGGGTTGGTTCCCCAGGTGACGAACGGGCTGAGGGTGGCGGCATCGAGGTACACCTCGGTGTCGAATTCCGCTCCGGGATCGGTCCGCAACCGATCCCAGGCCGCCACGGCGCGGTCCCATTCGGCGCCCGTCGGGGTGTGCGCCCGGCCCTTGAGATATTCGTAGGTGGTCTGGTCGGGCGCCACCATGCCCGCCCGCGCGCCCGCTTCGATGCTCATGTTGCAGATCGTCATCCGGCCTTCCATCGACAGCGATTCGATGGTGCTGCCCCGGTATTCGATGATGTAACCCTGGCCGCCGCCGGTGCCGATCTTGGCGATGACCGCCAGGATGACGTCCTTGGCGGTGACGCCGGGCGGCAGGGTGCCGTCGACATTGACCGCCATCGTCTTGAACGGTTTGAGTGGCAGCGTCTGGGTGGCGAGCACGTGCTCGACCTCCGATGTGCCGATGCCCATCGCGATGGCGCCGAACGCGCCGTGTGTGGAGGTGTGGCTGTCACCGCACACGATGGTCATCCCCGGCTGGGTCAGTCCCAATTGCGGACCGATGATGTGCACGATGCCCTGCTCGGCGTCGCCCATCGGATGCAGCCGGATGCCGAACTCCGCGCAGTTGCGGCGCAACGTCTCCACCTGGGTGCGGGACACCGGGTCGGCGATCGGCTTGTCGATGTCGACCGTCGGCACGTTGTGATCCTCGGTCGCGATCGTCAGATCCGGCCTACGCACCGCACGCCCGGCCATCCGCAAGCCATCGAACGCCTGTGGGCTGGTGACTTCGTGAACCAGGTGCAGGTCGATATAGATCAGATCCGGTTCCCCTTCGTGGGCGGCCACGACGTGGTCGGCCCAGACCTTTTCCGCCATGGTTCGGGACTTGCCGACACTGGACATCACTTCTCGATTCCCCCGCCGCCCTCAGCGGTCCGGTGACCGGGACTCGCTATCTCACTATGCGGGACGCTAGTATCTCTCTGTGAGACAGGATAGCGGCATCGGCGTCCTCGACAAAGCGGTGGGGGTACTGCACGCGGTAACCGACTCCCCGTGCGCGCTGGCCGAACTTTGCGACCGCACCGGACTGCCCCGGGCCACCGCGCATCGTTTGGCCGCGGGACTGGAAACCCACCGCCTGCTGGCCCGTGACGCGCAGGGCCGCTGGCGGCTCGGCCCGGCGCTGTCGGAGCTCGCGGCCCGGGTCTATGATCCACTGCTGGCGGCCGGTGCCGTCGTGCTCCCCCGGCTGCGTGAGATCACCGGCGAGAGCGTGCAGCTCTACCGCCGCGAAGGCACCGCGCGGATCTGCGTGGCCGCTCTGGAACCACCTGCGGGACTGCGCGATACCGTGCCCGTCGGCACCCGCCTGCCGATGACGGCCGGCTCGGGCGCCAAGGTGCTGCTGGCCTACAGCGACCCGGCGATCCGGGAGGCGGTGCTGCCGTCGGCGATGTTCTCCGACCGGGTGCTGGCCGAGGTTCGGCGGCGCGGATGGGCGCAGAGTGCCGCCGAACGGGAGCCCGGTGTCGCCAGCGTGTCGGCGCCCGTGCGCGACGCGGCCGGCGCGGTGATCGCGGCGATTTCCGTTTCCGGTCCGATCGACCGGATGGGAAGGCGGCCCGGCGAGCGGTGGGCCAGCGATCTGCTCGCCGCATCGGAGGCGCTGACCCGGCGGCTCTAGTCGCCTGTCAGACTGCTGCGCATGGGAAGCAACCAGCGCGCGCGAATCGTGATGTCCGAGGACGAGATCACCGATTTCGTCACCAACAACCGGACCGGAACCCTGGCCACCGTCGGAGCCGACGGACAGCCGCACCTGGTGGCCATGTGGTACGGGCTCGTGGACGGGGACATTTGGCTGGAAACCAAGATCAAGTCGCAGAAGGCGGTCAACCTGCGACGCGATCCGCGATTCACCTTCATGATCGAAGACGGCGACACCTACGACACCCTGCGTGGCGTGTCATTCGAGGGCGCCGTGGAGATCGTCGACGACCCGGACACCGTGTTCCGGGTGGGCGTGAGCGTCTGGGAACGCTACACCGGCCCGTACACCGACGACATGAAGGCGGCCGTCGAGATGATGATGAACAAACGGGTTGCGGTCCGACTGGTCAACGCGCGCACCCGCTCCTGGGATCACCGCAAGCTCGGCCTGCCCGCGACGCCGATATCGGGATCGACGGCGCCTCGCGCGTGACACCTTGCGTCGAGCGTGCGCCCTGATACGCGATCGAAGCGGATTGCGTACCCGGGTTCACGTTCGGGACGAGGGAGATGCTGGTACCCCCGATGGGATTCGAACCCACGCTACCGCCGTGAGAGGGCGGCGTCCTAGGCCGCTAGACGACGGGGCCAGAACCAATCCACGGCTCAGACGAGCCGGGAAGTCAGCATAGCTCAGCGACGGGCGCCGACCTAATCGGCGATCGCGCTGGGGTACCAGGACTCGAACCTAGAATGGCTGAACCAGAATCAGCTGTGTTGCCAATTACACCATACCCCACTGGCTACCCATCTTGGCTGGTCAGAGTCATTTACCACGCTCGGGACGCGGCGAACGCGCTCTGCACCCAGCCCGTCAGGGCCGACGAGCAGACTACCAAAGTTTTTCCGGTGCTCATGACACAGCCGCACGCAGCCGCGTCAGACTGCGTTCGCGGCCGAGAAGTTCCATCGACTCGAACAGTGGCGGGCTCACCGACGAGCCGGTGACCGCGACCCTGATCGGCCCGAACGCTTTGCGCGGTTTGAGCCCCAGGCCGTCGATCAGGCCGGCCTTGAGCGCGGCCTCGATGTTGGGCGTCGTCCAGTCCGACACGCCGTCCAGCGCTGTGATCGCGGCACCGAGCACCGGTGCCGCGTCCGGGCCGAGCTCCTTGCCGACGGCCTTGGGATCCAGCTGGTAGGAGGCGTCGTCGAGGAACCTCAACAGCCCCCAGGCATCGCCGAGCACCACGATGCGGGTCTGCACCAGACTTGCCGCCGCGGCGAAGCCGGCGTCGTCGAGGCCGGTGTCGTGGCCGTGGGTGGCGAAGTAGGCGCGCAACCGTGCCGTGAAGTCCTCGGCGGACAGCAGCCGGACGTGCTCGGCGTTGAGCGCATCGGCCTTCTTCTGGTCGAAACGCGCCGGATTGGAGTTGACGTCGACGACGTCGAAGGCAGCGACCATCTCGGCCAGGCTGAAGATGTCGTGATCGTCGGCGATCGACCAGCCGAGCAGCGCAAGGTAGTTCAACAGGCCCTCGGGGATGAAGCCCCGGTCACGGTGCAGGAACAGGTTCGACTGCGGGTCGCGCTTGGACAGCTTCTTGTTGCCGTCGCCGAGAACCGATGGCAGATGGGCGAACTGCGGAGTGGCATCGGCCACCCCGATCCGGATGAGCGCCTGATACAACGCCAGCTGGCGGGGGGTGGACGGCAGCAGATCCTCGCCGCGCAGCACGTGGGTGATCTTCATCAGCGCGTCGTCGACGGGATTGACCAAGGTGTACAACGGATCTCCGTTGCCGCGGGTGATGGCGAAGTCGGGCACCGAACCGGCCGGGAAGGTGGTATCCCCGCGGACCAGGTCGCGCCAGGTCATGTCGGTGTCGGGCATCCGCAGGCGCAGCACCGGGCTTCGGCCCTCGGCGCGGAATGCCGCCCGTTGCTCGTCGGTCAGGTGGCGGTCGAAGTTGTCGTAGCCCAGTTTGGGGTTGCGGCCCGCGACCAGATGCCGGGCCTCGACTTCCTCGGGTGTCGAAAACGCCTCGTAGGCCTCACCGGCCGCGAGCAACCTCTCGATGACGTCGCGATAGATCTCGCCGCGCCGGGACTGCCGGTAGGGCGCATGGGGACCGCCGACCTCGGGACCCTCATCCCAGTCCAGTCCGAGCCAGCGCAACGCGTCCAACAGCGCGTTGTAGCTCTCCTCGCTGTCCCGGGTGGCGTCGGTGTCCTCGATCCGAAAGACGAAAGTGCCCCCGGTGTGCCGTGCGTATGCCCAGTTGAACAGTGCGGTGCGGATCAGCCCCACGTGCGGCGTGCCGGTCGGCGACGGACAGAATCGTACCCGGACGGTCATTACTTTCCTTTGCGCACAACGGGATTGGTCAGGGTGCCGATCCCCGAGACGGTGACGCTGACGGTGTCGCCGTCCTCGATCGGCCCGACTCCCTCGGGGGTCCCGGTCAGGATGAGATCACCGGGCAGCAGCGTCATCACCGCCGAGGCCCACTCGATGATCGCGCCGATGTCGTGGATCATCAGCGAGGTGTTGGAGCGTTGGCGCAGTTGACCGTTGACTTTCGTCGTCAACTCCAGGTCGGACGGATCGAGGTCGGTGACGATCCACGGCCCGACCGGGCAGAAGGTGTCGTGCCCCTTGGCCCGCATCCACTGGCCGTCCTTGCGCTGCTGATCGCGCGCCGACACATCGTTGGCGATGGTGTAACCCAGGATGTTCTCCGCGGCCCGCGCCGCGGGCACGTCCTTGCACGGGCGGCCGATCACCGCGGCCAACTCGCCCTCGTGGTGCACCGGGTGGGCGTCGGCGGGCAGTTGGATCGCGACGTTCGGCCCGATGATCGCGGTGTTGGGTTTGAGGAAGATCACCGGGTCCTCGGGTGCGACGCCGCCCATCTCGGCGGCGTGGGCGGCGTAGTTCTTGCCCATGCACACCACCTTGCTGGCCAGGATCGGGGCGAGCAGTCGGACATCGGCCAGCGGCCAGGACCGTCCGGTGAACGTCGGTGTGCCGAACGGGTGTTCGGCGATCTCTTTGCACGTCGCCGCACTCGCGTCGCCCTCGATGGACACGAAGGCGACACCGTCGGGGCTGGCTATTCGACCCAGGCGCATTGGTTCACCCTAGTGAGTTGGGTCAGTCCGACCGACGCGCGGTGGCCATGGTGACCTTTCTGCGCGAACGTCCGCCCTTGTGCAGTTCACGGGCTGGGAAATGCACGAGGATGGACTCTCGATCGGGCCGCCCGGCGTTGGCAAGCGTCGTAGAAAATTGCGGTGATCAACTCGGGTATCGAAATGCCAAGGAACCTGATTCCAGTGGGCGGCGCCCCACGTGGCGGTACTACTGGGTGCCGCCATGTGCTACCGGCCGCGGGGCCGGTGACCATTGCGACCCTTGACCCACCCGAGCATCTGGTGAACATTGTCACCACATCGATCTGCGAGATCACCACCGAAAGGACGCGGGATGGAATTTGAACGCGAGAAGCTGCCGAATCCCGCGGCATTGACCGAATTCCCGTTCAACCTGTTCATCCGGCTGCTGGCCACCGGCGACGTACGCGCCACCGCGGCCCAGCACACCTCCTTCCGCCGTTTCGCCGCCCTCGGCGATCCGCTCGCCGACGACCTGGTCGCGATGATGCAACGGCTGCCCAGCGGCGAAGGCCGCGCGTTGTTCGACACCGCGGTCGACGGCGGCATCGACGCGGTGAGCGACCCGCCGGGCGAGCTGGTGGCTTTCTTCGGTGCCGTCGGGGACCAGCCGTATTGGCTCGACTACGACAAACTCGCGCTGGCGGCCCGGGTCAGCATGCGCACCGGTCTGGTCGGCGTCGGCCTGGCGCTGCCCGGCCTGGCGCTCACCGGCGGCTACCTCGCGTCCAAGGCGGACAAGCCGCTCGTCGGAACGGGGGATCTGCGCCAGATGGCACCGCGCCGGCTCAACGAGACGGCCCAGTGGTACATCGACGTCACCTCGCCCGGCGGGCTGGACCGGTTCGCGCGCGGGTTCACCGGGACGCTGCGGGTCCGGTTGATGCACGCGCTGGTACGAGCGGCGATGAGCCGCCGCGAGGACTGGGACTACGGCCGGTGGGACTTCCCGGTGAATCAGGTGCAACTGGCCGGAACCCTGATGCTGTTCTCGCTGGCCAACCTCGCGGGCTGTCAGGCAATGGGGTTGCGCTTCACCGACACCGAGCGTGACGCGGTGTTCCACTTCTGGCGCTACGTCGGCCTGTTGATGGGGGTGCATCCGGAACTCGTGCCGACCTGCGAGGCGGACACCTGGCGGTTGTTCTGGCTCGAGGCCGACACCGAATTCCTGCCCGACGACGACTCGATGCGCCTGGCCGAGGCGTTGCACGGCAGGCGTGACGAGCCGTGGGCCACCGCGCTGGCGCGCGGGTATCTCTCGTCGTACAGCCGCCTGGTGCTCGGCAAGTCAAACTCCGACCGGCTGGGACTGCCCGACAACAAGGTGTTGCAGGCCGCGGTGCTCGCAACGTCTGCGCTCAACCGTGCGTTCGAGTACCGTCGGATACTGCCCGGGATGACTTGGCTCAGTGAGGAATTGGGGCAACGCGCGCGGGTTGGGCTGATCAACCGGGGGCTGGCCGAGACCGGCGGCGACCGTAGCTACCGACGCCACGACCAATTGACGGCGACCCGATAGTTCTCAGTAATTGAGATGTTGATTCTGCATCATGAGATAGCTGTGGGACCATTGCGGTATGTCCGGCACCGGGATCAGTGCCACCCGTCGCTGGTCGATGCTGGTGATCGCACTCGGTGCGACGTTGTGCTCCAACGTCTTCATCAACGGGGTGGCGTTCCTGATCCCGACACTGCACAGCGAGCGCGGTCTGGACTTGTCGCGCGCCGGACTGGTCGTCGCGATGCCGAGTTTCGGGATGGTCGTCACCCTCATCGCCTGGGGCTACCTGGTGGACCGGGTGGGCGAACGGTTCGTGCTGACAGCCGGATCCGCGCTGACGGCGGCCGCGGCGTTCGCCGCCGCATCGGTCGAGTCGCTGCCGGTGGTGTCCGCGTTCCTCTTCCTCGGCGGGATGGCGGCCGCGAGCAGTAACTCGGCGAGCGCGCGACTGGTGGTCGGGTGGTTTCCGCCCGAGCGACGCGGCCTGGTGATGGGTATCCGGCAGACCGCGCAACCATTGGGAGTCGCCTTGGGAGCGTTGGTGATTCCGCGGCTGGCACAGGCACACGGGGTGTCGGCGGCCCTGCTGTTTCCGGCCGTCGTGTGCGCCGCGGCCGCCGTCGTCACCGCGGCGGGGGTGCTGGATCCGCCGCGCCCGCCGCGGACCGAGGCACATCCCCACGACCTCGCCAACCCGTACCGCGGCTCGTCGTCGCTGTGGCGGATCCATGCGGCCTCGGTGCTGCTGGTGGTGCCGCAGTCGCTGGTGTGGACGTTCACGCTGGTGTGGCTGATGACCGACCGCGGCTGGTCGGCGGGATCGGCGGGTCTGATGGTCATGGTGGCCCAATTGTGCGGGGCGGCAGGGCGTATCGCGGCGGGCCGGTGGTCGGACATGGTGGGCTCTCGGCTGCACCCGGTGCGCTGGATCGCCGCCGCCGCCGCGGTCTCGATGGGACTTCTTGCGGTTCTCGACCAACTGAGCGCGCCCCTGGCGGTGGCGGTGATGGTGATCGCCTCGGTGGTCACGGTGTCCGACAACGGCCTGGCGTTCACCGCGATCGCCGAGATCTCCGGACAGTTCTGGAGCGGGCGGGCGCTGGGCGTGCAGAACACCAGCCAGTTGTTCACCAGTGGGATCGTCCCGCCCGCGTTCGGCGCCCTGATCACCGCGGCCGGGTTTCCGGTCGCATTCGCGGTGTGCGCGCTGTTCCCGCTTGCGGCACTGCCGTTGGTCCCGGTGCGCGACGACCCGCTGCGCAACAAGCGGCAGCGCTGAGTGTGCGTCTGGATACGCTTCTCCGCCGAGAAGCGTATGGGCTCGCACATTCGCGCGAAGGACGGCGGCCGCGGCCGCGTCGGCGATGGCCGCGTGCCGCTACCGGATCGCGTCGTGCACCCGGTCAAGCTAGAGGAGTTCGAGAATCCGATCGCCGACCGCGGACGTCGACAGCTTCTCGTCACCCCGGGTCGCGAGGTGCTCGGCGACGGCCTTGTCCACCCGGGCCGCGGCATCGTGCTCACCGACGTGCGACAGCAGCAGAGCCACGCTCATGACCGCGGCGGTCGGATCGGCGACACCCTGGCCGGCGATGTCCGGCGCGCTGCCGTGGACCGGCTCGAACATCGACGGGTTGGTCCTGGTGGCGTCGATGTTGCCGCTGGCGGCCAGGCCGATGCCACCGCACACCGCGCCGGCGAGGTCGGTGATGATGTCGCCGAACAGATTGTCGGTGACGATCACGTCGAAGCGCGCCGGGTCGGTCACCAGGTGGATGGTGGCGGCGTCGATGTGCTGGTAGGCGACCTCGACATCGGGGAAGTCCGCACCCACTGCGGCCACCGTCCGAGACCACAGGCTACCCGCGAAGGCCAACACATTCGTCTTGTGCACCAGGGTCAGGTGCTTGCGACGCGCCTGTGCCCGCGTGAACGCATCACGCACCACCCGCTGCACTCCGTAAGCGGTATTGACGCTCACTTCGGTGGCAACCTCGTGCGGGGTGCCGATCCGCAGCGCCCCGCCGTTGCCGGTGTACGGCCCCTCGGTGCCCTCCCGCACCACCACGAAGTCGATCTCGCGCACCCCGGACAGCGGACTGCTGACACCCGGATAGAGCTTGGCCGGCCGCAGGTTTACGTGATGATCCAGCGCGAAGCGCAACGTCAGCAGCAGGCCCCGCTCGAGCAGGCCCGGCGGAACGGAGGGATCTCCGATGGCGCCGAGCAGAATCGCGTCGTGCGAGCGCAATTCGTCGATGACGCCATCGGGCAGCACCTCACCGGTGGCGTGATAGCGCCGGGCGCCCAGATCGTATTCGGTCTTGTCCACCCCGGGCAGTGCCGCGTCGAGCACCCGTACCGCCTGCCCGATCACCTCGGGTCCGATGCCGTCACCGGCGATGATCGCGAGCCTCACGACAGGTCGACCACTTTCAGCGTGGTGGCGCCCACCGCGGTGGCGATCGCGGTCCGGACGTCCTCGGGCACATCACGATTGAGACGCAGCATGATCGTGGCGCCGTCGCCGTCGGCGTCCTGGCTGAGCTGGGCGGCCTCGATGTTCACCTCTGCCCCACCGAGCAGTGTGCCGATCTTGCCGAGCGCGCCGGGCTTGTCGGAGTAGTTGATGATCAGGTTGACGCCCTCGGCGCGCAGATCGAAGTTGCGGCCGTTGATCTGGACGATCTTCTGCACCAGTTGCGGACCGGACAGCGTGCCCGAGACGTTGATCGACGCACCGTCGGGGTACACCGCACGCACGTCGACCACACTGCGATGGTTCTCGCTCTCGCTGGCCGTGGTCAACTCGGCGGTCACACCGCGGCTGGCGGCCAGCGCGGGCGCGTTGACAAAGGTGACCTGCTCGTCGACGACCGCGGAAAACAGTCCGCGCAGCGCCGAAAGCCGAAGGATCTCAACGTCTTCGGATGCCAGCTCGCCGCGCACCTGAACCGCCAGCGAGACCAGCGGCTCGGTGGACAACGCCCCGATGAGCACTCCCAGCTTGCTGACCAGGTCGAGCCACGGCGCGACCTCCTCACCGACCACGCCGCCACCGACGTTGACGGCGTCCGGCACGAACTCACCGGCGAGTGCGAGCTTCACCGATTCCGCGACGTCGGTGCCGGCCCTGTCCTGGGCTTCGTCGGTCGAGGCACCGAGGTGCGGGGTGACGACGACCTGCGGCAGGTCGAACAGCGGGCTGTCGGTGCACGGCTCGGTGGCGAAGACGTCGAGTCCGGCGGCGCGGACGTGTCCGCTGGTGATGGCGTCGGCCAGCGCCTGCTCGTCGATCAGTCCGCCGCGTGCGGCGTTGACGATGATGACGCCCGGCTTGGTCCTGGCCAGCGCCTCCCTGCCGATCAGGCCGGCCGTCTCCGGGGTCTTCGGCAGGTGCACCGAGATGAAGTCGGCGCGGGCCAGCAGGTCGTCGAGGGACAGCAGTTCGATACCGAGTTGGGCGGCCCGCGCCGAGGACACATACGGGTCGTAGGCGACGATGTGCGCGCCGAAGGCACCCAGCCGCTGGGCGACCAGCTGGCCGATCCGGCCCATGCCGACCACACCCACGGTCTTGCCGAAGATTTCGGTACCCGAGAACGACGACCGCTTCCAGGTGTGTTCGCGCAGTGTCGCGTCGGCGGCGGGGATCTGCCGGGCCGCGGACAGCATCAGCGCCAGCGCATGCTCGGCGGCGCTGTGGATGTTCGACGTCGGGGCATTGACCACCAGCACACCGCGCTCGGTCGCCGCGGCGACGTCGACGTTGTCGAGGCCCACGCCGGCCCGCGCCACGATCTTGAGCCTGGGCGCGGCCGCAAGCACCTCGGCGTCCACCGTGGTGGCCGAACGCACCAGCAGCGCGTCGGCGTCGGGCACCGCCGCCAGCAGCTTCTCCCGGTCGGGGCCGTCCACCCAGCGCACTTCGACCTGGTCTCCCAGGGCGTCAACGGTGGACTGGGCCAGTTTGTCGGCGATCAGTACAACAGGCAAACTCACCCGGACAGCCTAATGGGCTGCGATGTGGGGGTCACCGGCGGGAGAATCGCGAACGTGGACATCACCGTGGTCGGCAGCGGGCCCAACGGCCTGACGGCCGCTGTCATCTGCGCGCGGGCCGGCCTGTCGGTCCGGGTGATCGAGGCCCAGCCGATCGCGGGCGGGGGCGCTCGCACGGCCCCGGACCCGGAGTTTCCCGGGGTGCGGCACGACATCTGTTCGGCCGTGCATCCGCTGGCTATCGCGTCGCCGTTCTTCGCCGAGTTCGACCTGCCCGCGCGCGGCGTGGCGCTGGCAGTGCCGGAAATCTCCTACGCCAACCCGCTGCCAAACCAGCGTGCTGCCGTCGGCTACCGGAGCCTGGACCGCACCTGCGCCGAACTCGACGACGGCGCGTCGTGGCGCACCCTGCTGGGGCCGCTGTCACAGCACCTCGACGGCGTGCTCAGCCTGTTGCTCGGCGACAAACGGTCGATCCCCGCAGACATCCCCACCGTGGCCCGCGCCGGTTTGCGGCTGTTGCAGCAGGGCAGTCCGGCCTGGGGTCGGCTGCGCGGCGAGGATGCTCGCGCATTGTTCACCGGCGTTGCGGCACATGCGATTTCGCAGCTGCCGTCGCTGGTTTCCGCGGGGGCGGGCCTGCTGCTGGCGACGCTGGGCCATACGGTGGGGTGGCCGATCCCGGTCGGCGGCTCTCAGACGATCGCCGACGCGCTGATCGACGATCTGCGCGCGCACGGCGGCGAACTGGTGCTCGGCGAACGGGTCACCCGACCACCGGGCGGTGTGGTGTTCTACGACACCGCCCCCACCGCGCTGCTGGGCATCTACGGCGACGCCCTACCGGCGCGGTACGCCAGCCGGCTGCGGCGCTACCGGTACGGGCCCGGCGTCGCCAAGGTGGACTTCGTGCTCTCCGGGGAGATCCCCTGGCGTGATGCACGGTTGGCGCAGGCACCCACCCTGCACATGGGCGGGACGCGGACCCAGATGGCACTGGCCGAGCGTGAGGTGGCCGCCGGCAGGCACGCCGACTGGCCCATGGTGCTGGCGGCGCTGCCGCATCTGGCCGACCCCGCCCGCGTCGACCCGGCGGGTCGCCGGCCGTTGTGGACCTACGCTCATGTCCCGATGGGCTCCGGCGTCGACATGACGGAGAAGATCACCGGGGTGTTCGAGAAGTTCGCGCCCGGGTTCCGCGACATCGTCGTCGCCGCCCGGTCCGTCCCCGCCGCCCGCCTGGCCGACCACAACGCCAATCTGGTGGGCGGTGACATCGGCGTCGGCGGCAACAACATCCTGAGCGCGATCACCGGGCCGGGCCCACGACTCAACCCCTGGACGCTGCCGGTTCCGAATGCCTACCTGTGCTCGTCGGCCACCCCACCTGGCGGCGGCGTACACGGTATGGCCGGCTATTACGCGGCGCGCACCGCGCTCAACCGGGAATTCGGTTTCGCCCTGCCGCCGCTGTCCCCGTGAGCGATGGAGTCCGAGCGGCGGTCAGACTCCACATATCGCTGCTACCGCTAGGTCGTTTCGGTGATCGGGCGATCCACCCAGCTCATCAGGTCACGCAGCTTCTTGCCGGTGACCTCGATCGGGTGCTCGGCGTTCTGGTTACGCAGCCCCTCGAGTTCCTTGTTGCCGCCCTCGACGTTGGCCACCAGGCGCTTGACGAACGTGCCGTCCTGAATCTCGCGGAGAATGGCCCGCATCCGGTCCTTGGTGTCCGCATCAATAACACGGGGACCGCTCAGATACCCACCGAACTCCGCGGTGTCCGACACCGAGTAGTTCATCCGCGCGATCCCACCCTCGTACATCAGGTCGACGATCAGCTTCAGCTCGTGCAGCACCTCGAAGTAGGCCATCTCCGGGGCGTAGCCCGCCTCGACCATCACCTCGAAGCCGGCCTTCACCAATTCCTCGGTGCCACCACACAACACGGCCTGCTCACCGAACAGGTCGGTCTCGGTCTCCTCCTTGAAGGTGGTCTTGATGACGCCGGCCCGGGTGCCGCCGATGCCCTTGGCATAGGACAGCGCCAGCGCCTCGCCCTCACCCGTGGGATCCTGATCGATCGCGATCAGGCAGGGCACGCCCTTGCCATCGACGAACTGCCGGCGCACCAGGTGACCGGGGCCCTTGGGCGCGACCATACCGACGGTGACGTTGGCCGGCGGTTTGATCAGACCGAAGTGGATGTTCAGGCCGTGGCCGAAGAACAGTGCGTCGCCGTCGGCGAGGTTGGGCTCGATGTCGTTGCGGAAGATCTCGGCCTGTGCGGTGTCGGGAGCGAGCAGCATGATGACGTCGGCCCAGGCGGCCACTCGATCCGGCGTGTCGACGGCCAGACCCTGCTCCTCGACCTTCTCGCGCGACTTCGAGCCTTCGCGCAGACCCACTTTCACCTCGACACCCGAGTCCCGCAGCGACAGCGAATGCGCGTGCCCCTGACTGCCGTAGCCGATGACGCCGACCTTGCGGCCCTGGATGATCGACAGGTCCGCGTCGTCGTCGTAGTACATCTTAACTGCCACTTGCCTTTTCCTATCCTCGTAGTTTCGCCGAGTGTGTGGGTTATGGACCGAATTCACCCTAAATACCGTTCATGACCCACACAGTCGGCACACGGCTGTGCCTTACTTGACGCCTTACTTGGTGGTACCGATGCCGCGTGGCCCACGGGCCAGCGACACCACGCCGGACTGCACGATTTCGCGGATGCCGTACGGCTCCAGCACGCGCAGCAGCGCCTCGATCTTCTCCTGTGTTCCGGTGGCCTCGATGGTCAGCGACTCGTTGGAGACGTCGACGACCTTGGCCCGGAACAGGTTCACCGCCTCGATCACCTGACTGCGGGTGCCGGCATCGGCGCGCACCTTGATCAGCGCGAGTTCGCGCGAGACGGAGTTCTGCTCGTCCTGCTCGACGATCTTGATGACGTTGATGAGCTTGTTGAGCTGCTTGGTGATCTGCTCGAGCGGGAAGTCGTCCACCGAGACCACGATCGTCATCCGGGACATGTTCTTCTGCTCGGTGGCGCCGACAGCCAGCGACTGGATGTTGAAGCCGCGCCGGCTGAACAACGCCGCGACGCGGGCCAAGACGCCGGGTTTGTCCTCGACGAGCACGCTCAGGGTGTGCGTTGTGACGGTCATCAGACTTGGTCCTCGGTGTCGAACAGCGGACGGATGTCGCGGGCGGCCATGATCTCGTCGTTGCTGGTGCCCGCCGCCACCATCGGCCAGACCTGGGCGTCGGCCCCGACGACGAAGTCGATCACCACCGGCCGATCATTGA